>NZ_JBANBK010000060.1:0-53223 GCF_053572325.1 Bradyrhizobium sp. UFLA05-112
GATCACGGCGTTCGAGGGGTGTCCACACCCTCACCGCCGCTTACCCCAGTCGCCGCTTACCCCATAGCATCTGGATCGCCCTGTCCCGGCTGCGCCAAAGGCTTCGCCGGGCGCTCCGGTGTTGGGCCGGCGAAGCTTCAGCGAAGACGGCAAGCAGGGCGATGACAGTTGTGATTGTGGATCCACATCGCGCTTGGGCGGTGTGGGTTACGCTGCCTTCTTCAGCACCGACACGAAGAAGCCATCAGTGCCTGTGCGCCTTGGCGTCATCAGCCAGCCTTCGTCGGATTGCAGCGCGGCCTCGGCAAAGGCTTCCGCCTTGTCCCAAAGCACGCTCGCAGTCTGCTCACTCGGCACGACCGAGAATTCCGGATGGCGCGCCACGAATGCCCTCACCTGCTCGCCGTTCTCCTCCGACAGCACCGAGCAGGTGACGTAGGCGATGCGGCCGCCCGCCTTCACCAGCGGCACGGCGCGCTCGAGCACCTCGGCCTGGTCCTTCAGCCGGATCTCCAGCGCACCCGGGCGCATGCGCCATTTGGCGTCGGGGTTGCGGCGCCAGGTGCCGGTTCCCGTGCAGGGGGCGTCGATCACGACGAGGTCCGCCGAGGCGCGAATCTCGGCGAGCGGATCGGCCTCGCCCTTGGGCGTGCGGATCTCCGCATTGTGGACGCCTGCGCGCGACAGCCGGTCATGGATCGGGGCGAGCTGGCGCTTGTCGCGGTCGGTCGCGATCAGGCGCCCCTTGCCCTGCATGAGGGCCGCGAGCGCCAGCGTCTTGCCGCCCGCACCGGCACAGAGATCGATCACCTGCTCGCCGGGCTTTGCCGCCGTGAACAAGGCTGCAAGCTGCGAGCCTTCATCCTGAACTTCAATGGCGCCCTTGATGAAATCCTCCTCGGCCTGGATGCCGGGATTGCGCGCGTCGGCGCCAAGCTCGATGCGCAGGCCGTTCGGCGACCACGGCGTCGGCTGCGCCTTCAGATGAGATAATCGGCCGAGGACCTTGTCACGACTGCCTTTCAGCGTGTTGACGCGCAGATCCAGCGGCGCGCGGCTCGCCATTGCCGCGGCTTCGGCCGCGCGGGTCTCGCCGAACACTTTTGCAAGGTGCGGATCGAGCCAGTCGGGATAGTCGCCGGCAACCGCTGCCGGTGCATCCTCGAGGGAACGCGAGGCGAGCGCGGCCGCTTCCGCCTCCGTCAGCGGCGCCGGCGCATAGCGGCCGCCGTCGAACAGCGCCGCCATGGTCGGGGTATCCATGTCGCGCTCCAGGCGCAGCATGCCGATCAGGCGGGCGCGCGCCGTGTCGGACTCCATGAGATACGCACTCGAGGCGTAGCGGCGCAGAACGTCCCAGACGAGGCCGGCGATCGCGGCGCGGTCGCCGGAGCCGGCAAAGCGATGCGCAGTGCCCCACTCCTTCAGCGCCTTCGCCGCGGGCACTCGGTCTCTCTCAATGGTGTCGATCAGTTCGATGGCCGCGGACAGCCGGGCAGCAGGGGTCATTTCACTCTTTCAGATCAAGTCTGACGACCAAGCGTCAGATCAACAACAGAATCTTCAGCGCGAAGTAGACCCACATCGCAAGCAGCACAAGCATGCCGGCGAGCCAGACGGTCGAGCGCTGGCCGAGGTCGTTGGAGTTGACGAAGACGCCGGCATGGACGAACCGGGCCACCACGAATACCCATGACATCAGCACGATGAAGAGATCGGCATGGCGCAGCGGCAGCGCCAGTGCGATCAGCACGTAGAACAGCACCGGCAGTTCGAACTGGTTGGCAAAGCAATTGGCGATCTGTGTGGCGCGCTTCGGCCAGTTCGGCTCGCCGAGCGCGATGTCGCGGATTTTGGTCTCGCCGGAGACCAGCGTCTCGCGCCGCGCCAGCGCCATCCAGATCAGGAGCGCGAAAGTCAGCGCGACCTGAGCGAAGACCGGCAGCAAAACCATTTGAACGGACATCGGAATCCTTTCCGCCTGGTGCGGAGGCAAGACCGTCATTAGCCGGCGCCGCTAGCCCTGACAATCAACGACTTGAACCGCCGTTCCCGCATCTGCCACCAACTATCGATAGTTTAAGCGATTTTGGCCTTCGCCGCCGCGCGCGAGCCGCGTGCTGTGACCGTCACGGTTCCGACGTCTGTCGGGACTAACATGGCGCCATGTCCGAATTCCGCCTGACGCAGATCTCAGACACGCACCTTGGCCGCCGCTTCCCGGGCCTCATCGCGAACTTCCAGCGGGTCGCTGGGCACATCGACGCCGCCCGGCCCGATCTCGTCGTCAACACTGGCGATGTGTCCTTCGACGGCCCGACCAGCCGCGACGACATGGAGTTTGCAAAAACCCTTCACGACGCGCTGCCCGCGCCGTGCCGCTATCTGCCGGGCAATCACGACATCGGCGACAATCCGACCGCGATCGGGCCCGCACCCGCGCCTCCGGTGGACGAAGCGCACCGCCGGCAATTCTGCTCCGTCTTCGGCCACGACCATTGGCAGTTCGAGGCGGCCGGCTGGTGTTTCATCGGCCTCAACTCGCTGGTGATGAATTCGGGACTTGGGTTCGAGCCCGAGCAGTTCGACTGGCTCGCCTCGCAATTGTCTCGCGCAGACGGCAAGCCGATCGCGCTTTTTGTGCACAAGCCGCTGTTCTTGAACAGACCCGACGACCCCGAGACCGTCGACACCGCGATCCGCTACGTGCCCCAGCCGGCGCGGCAGCGCCTGATCGAGATGATGGCTGGCGCCGATGTCCGCCTCGTCGCCAGCGGGCACGTCCATCAGCGGCGCGATTTCACCTATGGCCGCACAAGGCATGTCTGGGCGCCCTCCGCCGGCTTCGTGATCTCCAGCGATACGCGCCAGGTGCGGATCGGGATCAAGGAGACCGGACTGGTCGAATACCGCTTTCAGCCCGACGGTTTTGAGGTGCGCCACGTCAGGGCGGCCGGACAGGTCGACGTCGACATCGAGGAATTGCTGGCGCAGATGGGCCAGCCTCATCCCTAGGCCGCGCTCTTCAGAACGCGACCAAGGAGGTCGAGCTGAAATTCCTGATCCGCCAGTCGCCGGCCCATGTCGGCGTGCGCCAGGGTGAGCAGAACCTGCTCAACTGGATCAACACCGACATCTTCACGAACAAGCTCAACGGCAAGCTCGGCGCGCTGCATCTCAAATGGTTCAAGGAAGAACAGTTGCTGCCGACATTGTAAGCTTGGGCAACGCTCCTGCGCGCCGTGCGCGGGAGCTCACCTTCACGAGGAGAATTCAGATGATCAAACGTTACGTCGTCGGCCCCCGTATGAGCCAGGCCGTCGCCGCCGGCGGCATGGTGCACATTGCCGGTCAGGTCGCCGATGACCGCAAGGCCGGCATCGTGTCGCAAACCCAGCAGGTGCTCGCCAAGATCGACGCGCTGCTGAAGGAAGCCGGCTCCGATCGCTCCAAGCTCGTGGCGGTCAACGTCTTCCTGCCGCACATCACCGATTTCGACACCATGAACTCGGTCTATGACGCCTGGATCGATCCGGCCAATCCGCCTGCGCGCGCCTGTGTCGAAGCCCGTCTCGCAGATCCCGATCTGCGCGTCGAGATGACCGCAGTCGCCTTGCTCTAAAGGCCCTTTGTTCCAGCCTTCGGCCGGCGTCGGCGACGACGCGGCCCTGAGGCCATCCATGCATACCGCACTTTTTCACGAGATCCTGGTCGAGCGCGGCAGCGTCTAACGCTTACGCGACATCCCTCAGATCCTGCTGGATCGCGGCCAGCAGCGATTGCAGGGCGTCGCTGTTCACGGGCTTTGCACTCACGACCACCCGCGGCGCGGGGCGCTTGGGAAAGACCGGCCGGGCCGGAAATGGCGGCGGAGACAGCGCTGCGGCTGCCGTGCTTTCGGCCTCATCATCGCTGTGAACGAACTTGCCATGCAGCACGTCGTCGTGACGGCCCATGATGAACATGGTCGCCCAATAGCCGGCGGCCAGCACAATTACGCTGAAAATACCAATCTCTAACATCATCGCACCAAAATATGCGCGATGATTCAATGCCTTCGCCGGCCCGTCAATGAACGGAGGGTCACACCTGCGGCTTTTACGGGCCGGTGTTGCCGATTGGTGACTCTTTGTGAACCAGGCGCCGGCGCGCGGAGGCCGGCGACCGCCCATCAAGTCTTATCCGGCCCGACCCGAACGAGTTGCTTGCCGAAATTGGCGCCCTTCAGGAGGCCCATGAAGGCGCCGGGCGCACTGTCCAGGCCCTCGGTGACGAACTCCTTGTACTTGACCTTGCCCTCGCGGACCCAGGCGGACATGTCGCGCAGGAAGTCGCCGTGGCGGGCGGCAAAGTCGCTGACGATGAAGCCGCGGAAGGTCAGCCGCTTGGTCAGCGTCGCGCGCATCATGCTGGCTGCCCATTTCGGCGGCTTGGCCTCGGTGTCGTTGTAATGCGCGATCAGGCCGCAGACCGGCACGCGAGCGAAGGCATTGAGCTGCGGGAAGACCGCTTCGAACACCGCGCCGCCGACATTCTCGAAATAGACGTCGATGCCCTTGGGGCATGCGTCCTTCAGCCTGGCCGCGAGATCGGTTTCGCGGTGATCGACGCAGGCATCGAAGCCGAGCTCCTTCACAACGTAGTCGCACTTGTCCTTGCCGCCGGCGATGCCGACTGCACGTGCGCCCTTGATCTTCGCGATCTGGCCGACGGCCGAGCCCACCGCGCCGGAGGCGCCGGCCACGACGACGGTCTCGCCGGCTTGCGGCTTGCCGATGTCGAGCAGGCCCGTATAGGCGGTCATGCCGGGCATGCCGAGCACGCCGATCGAGGTCGAGATCGGCGCCAGCTTCGGATCGACCTTGATCAGTCCCTTGCCGTTCGAGACCGCATGCGTCAGCCATCCGGCGCGCGTGCGCACGATGTCGCCCTTGGCGAAATCGGCATTGTTGGAGGCTATCACCTCGCTGACCGTCTCGCCCTCCATCACGCCGCCGATCGGCACCGGCGCGGCATAGGACGGACCTTCGCTCATGCGCCCGCGCATATAGGGATCGAGCGACAGCCAGATCGTGCGCAACAGCACCTCGCCTGCGCCCGGCGTTGGGACTGCGAATTCCTCGATGCGGAAATCAGACGGCTTTGGCTCGCCAACGGGACGCGCGGCGAGAACGATGCGCTTGCCTTGGGACATGATGGCTTCCTCACTGTTTTATTCGTCATAGCGAGCGAAACGGAGGGAACGAGGCGCGTCAATACAAAAGGACTAGATTGGGGGATGACGGTGGCGCGCACGCGCTCACAATATTCTCGGTGTCATCGCCCGCCTTGTGCGCAATTGCGCACTGGAGCGGGCGATCCAGTATTTCAGAGGCGGTGATGGATACGGAGAAGCCGCGGCGTACTGGATGCCCCGCTTGCGCGGAGCATGACAGCGATACGCGAGGCGAGCGCGCGAAAACCAGCGCGCAGCCCGGACGCCTAACCCCCGCCCGGATAGTTCGGGGCTTCGCGCGTGATGGTGACGTCGTGGACGTGGCTTTCGCGCAGGCCCGCGCCGGTGATGCGGACGAAACGCGCCTTCTCATGCAGATCCTTCATGTCGCGCGCGCCGACATAGCCCATCGCGGCGCGCAGGCCGCCGGCGAGCTGATGCATGACGTTACCGACCGGCCCCTTGTAAGGCACCTGGCCCTCGATGCCTTCGGGCACGAGCTTCAGGGTGTCCTTGATGTCCTGCTGGAAGTAGCGATCGGCCGAGCCGCGCGCCATCGCGCCGACCGAGCCCATGCCGCGATAGGCCTTGTAGGAGCGGCCCTGCCACAGGAACACCTCGCCGGGCGTTTCGTCGGTGCCAGCGAGCAGCGAGCCGACCATCGCAATGTCGGCACCGGCCGCGAGCGCTTTCGCGAGGTCGCCGGAGAACTTGATGCCGCCGTCGGCGATCACGGGAATGTCCGCCTTCTTCGCCGCTTCCACCGCATCCATGATCGCGGTGAGCTGCGGCACGCCGACGCCAGCGACGATACGCGTGGTGCAGATCGAGCCCGGGCCGATGCCGACCTTGATGCAGTCCGCGCCCGCATCGATCAGCGCCTGCGCGCCGTCTTCGGTCGCGACGTTGCCGGCGACGACCTGCACCGAGTTGGACAGACGCTTGATGCGGTTGACGGCATGGAGCACGTGACGGGAGTGACCGTGCGCGGTGTCGACGACGACGAGATCGACGCCGGCGTCGATCAGCCGCTCGGTGCGCTCGAAGCCGGTATCGCCGACGGTGGTCGCGGCAGCGACCCGCAGGCGGCCCTGCGCGTCCTTGCAGGCGAGTGGATGGGCGACCGCCTTCTCCATGTCCTTGACGGTGATCAGGCCGACGCAGCGATACTGGTCGTCGACGACGAGCAGCTTTTCGATGCGATGCTTGTGCAGCATTCGCCTCGCTTCATCCTGGCTGACATTCTCTCGTACCGTGACGAGATTTTCGTGCGTCATCAGCTCGGAGACTTTTTGCCGGCGGTCGGTGGCAAAGCGCACGTCGCGGTTGGTGAGGATGCCGACCAGCTTGCCCGGCGTGGTCTTGCCCGCGCCGGTGACGACGGGAATGCCGGAGATGCCGTGATCGCTCATCAGCTTGAGCGCGTCGTCCAGCGTGGCGTCGGGGCTGATGGTAAGCGGGTTCACCACCATGCCCGACTCGTATCGCTTGACCTGCCGCACCTGCGCGGCCTGCCCTTCGGGATCGAAATTGCGGTGGATGACGCCGAGGCCGCCGGCCTGCGCCATGGCGATCGCCATGCGGGCCTCGGTGACGGTGTCCATGGCGGAAGCCATGATCGGGATATTGAGCGGAATGGCGCGCGTGACGCGAGAGCGGATGTCGACCTCGGATGGAAGCACGTCCGAGAGGCCCGGCTTCAACAGCACGTCGTCGAACGTAAAGGCTTCGCGGATGCCTTGAAGTTGCACCGTGGCCATATGCCAACTCCTTCCTGCGGCCGTGCCGCAAATGCTTATGGATGAGCGCCGCCCTCGGCGTACCTTGCGGCAGCACCGTCGAATCGGAGCCCATCGGTGGGGTTGACGCCGGTCGATAGCACGGCCGGGTGACGAATCAAAGCAATTCGGCCCGATTGCCAGCCATGCACAGGCTTTTTTGCGCCTTTAGCGCGGATAACCTGGCGGCGGGCCGTGCTGGCGAATCGCGTCCACGACCTCCCGATGCCGCCGGTCCTCCCGCTTCATGTGCACCGCGATGACCGCATGCGCCGACGGGACCAGCAGCAAAATATGGAAAACCAGGCCGAAAATCACGCAAACCACGCACAGGACGAGGTTGAAGATCGCCGAGAACGGCTGCCCGTTCAGGAGCAGCCCGATCGGCGGAAGAAGCGCGGCAAGGATGTAGATCATCGCGGGATCTCCAGCAGGCGCTGCAACCCGGGACACAGTCTGGGGGCCGCACCGTCACGCAGGATTTAGGTGCTATGCGCGGTTCCGCAATGGTCTCGAAGCAGCGACGGTGTTAAGCCGCATCGCTCACCTCTCCTTCCGATTTTCCATTAAATATCCGTCATGTCGGTCAACAAGCAACGCGTGATCCCGCTGATCGTAGCGACCGCCCTGTTCATGGAAAACATGGACTCGACGGTGATCGCGACGTCCCTGCCCGCGATCGCCGCCGACATCGGCACGAGCCCGCTGACGCTGAAGCTCGCGATCACCTCCTATCTGCTGTCGCTGGCGGTGTTCATCCCCGCGAGCGGCTGGACCGCCGACCGGTTTGGCGCGCGGCTGGTGTTTGCCATCGCGGTGGGCGTGTTCATGGTCGGCTCGGTCGGCTGCGCGCTGTCGGGCTCAGTAGTCGACTTCGTGTTCGCGCGCATTCTCCAGGGCATGGGCGGCGCGATGATGACGCCGGTCGGGCGGCTCGTGCTGCTGCGTTCGATCGACAAGAGCGACCTCGTCAACGCCATGGCCTGGGTCACCGTTCCCGCGCTGATCGGTCCTGTGGTCGGCCCGCCACTCGGCGGCTTCATCACGACCTACGCGTCGTGGCACTGGATTTTCCTGATCAACCTGCCGATCGGTCTGCTCGGCATCTTCATGGCGCTGCGCTACATCGATCCGATCAAGAGCGAGGCGCAGGAGCCGTTCGATCTCAAGGGCATGCTGCTCGCGGGCATTGGACTTGCCGGTATTGCCTTCGGCCTGTCGGTCGCGGGCCTCAATCTGCTGCCCTGGAGCACCGTGCTCGCGCTGGTCGCGGGCGGCGCGATCTCGATGACGCTCTACGTCGTGCATGCGCGGAAAACCGGATCGCCGGTGCTGGACTTTTCGCTGCTGAATCTCGCGACGCTGCGCGCGGCCGTCATCGGCGGATTCATGTTCCGGCTCGGCATCGGCGCGCTGCCATTCCTGCTGCCGCTTCTGATGCAGATTGGCTTCGGGCTGACGCCGTTCCATTCGGGCCTCGTGACCTTCGCCTCTTCGCTTGGCGCCATGGGCATGAAGACGCTGGCCGCGCGCCTCATCCGCGCCTTCGGCTTCCGCAACCTGATGACGGTGAATGCGATCATCAGCGCATTCTTCCTCGGCGTATGCGCGCTGTTCACGGTGACGACCCCGCTGCTCATCATCATGGTCATCCTCGTGGTCGGCGGTTTCTTCCGCTCATTGGAGTTCACCGCGATCAACACGGTTGCCTATGCGGAAGTCGAGGCTCCGCAGATGAGCCGCGCGACCACGCTCGTCAGCGTGAACCAGCAACTCGCCGTCTCCGCTGGAGTCGCGGTCGGCGCCTTCTCGGTGGAATCGACGATGTGGTTCCGCCACGTCACCGAGATCGACGCCACCGTGTTCTGGCCCGCTTTCATCGTCGTCGCGCTGACGTCGGCGGCCTCGAGCTGGTTCTTCTGGCAGATGCCTCAGGACGCCGGCCACGAGATCTCCGGCCGCAAGGCGGTCGAGATCGCCAGCCGCAAGGGCGCCGCCAAGAGCGCGGCGAGCGCCGCCGTCAAGGCGGCGACGGAGGATACGCAGGACATGCGGGATCAGCGCCTGGGGTAGGCGAAAGCAGAGTGCCAATCCCTCATCCTGAGGAGCGCGGAACGCGCGTCTCGAAGGATGAAGGCCCCGCCGGTGGCCTCGCCCTTCGAGACGCCGCTACGCGGCTCCTCAGGGTGAGGGTCAGCCGCCTGAATTCACTACTCTCGCGCAGCGTCGAGCCGTTTCGGAAGCGGCTCGCCAAAAATCCGGAAAATAACCCATGCAAAGTAGCAGGGAGCGCCGCGACCTACTTCGTATTTTTCGAACTCGCTTGACGCGTCGGGCAAATCATTGGCAATATGCGACCGTGGCGCAATTCGCGAAAGTCTAAAGGACCCGTCCGAAAGCGGCATTCAATTGGGCGTAGGGCAGCGTCGGCGCACGGGTTAGGCCGAGCGCCTCGGCGCCTTGAGCTTGATCATTTGAAGCCGTTACCCGTTCTGCGTTCCATCCACGTAGCCGCCGCCAATCTGTGTTCCTGGAGCGAGCAGCCCTTTGCCGGGAACATGATTGATCTCCAGCCTCGTGCCGTCTGGATCCTCGAACAGCACCGAGTAGTAGCCGGGAGCAAAACTGTCGTCTCGCGGTTCGTGGATGATATGTACGCCGATCTTTACGAGGAAGTCATACGCCTCGTCGACATCGGCACGCTCTCGCGCGCGGAAACAGTGGTGATGCAATCCAACGGAGCCCTGGCGGAATCGTTGGCCAACATACTCCTCCGCGGGCGCATGAACGCCAAATCCCGTACGGCCGCCGACACAATAGAAGGTGTTCACCGTGTCGGCCACGATCGTAAGGCCCATAAACGGTAGTAGTTGTCCGTAGAAGGCACGTGCGGCTGGAAAATTTCCAGCCGTGATGAATGTGTGGGCAACGCCATTGATTTGCATGCTCGGTCCTCCCGCAAATATCCATTTTCGCAATGATCAATTTTACGAACAATAGTCTGGGCATGCTTAGGTCCGCTGCACCTCAGATAGCGGCGCAATAGCCGACCTCGCCAGAAGTTCGAGTTGGGCCATCCCACTACGACCGTCCTCGTGGAAAGTGTTGAACGGGCTCAGGGATCACAACCCAATCGTGCTTGCCTTCCTCCCAAACTGACCGAACGGGAGCCGGGTATGTTGGATCGCATATCGCCCCGACAACGATCCCGATCAAGGTGGGATGCTTTCCGGCACGGGCATAGACGGTAGACCCGCAGGTTGGGCAGAAGAATGTCTCGAACGTGCTACCTGTTGCAGTCGGCCTCTCATAGCGGGTCGCCTCGCCTGTGATCTTGACGCTATCATTGGAGTAGTAGGCTAGTACGCCGAACGGCGACCCGCTTCGCCGCTGACAGTCGCTGCAATGACAAGCGACAACCGACGAGCTCGGGCCCGGTAAATTCACGGAGAGCTGCCCGCACTGGCACTTGGCATCCATCGTAGACTCCATTGCTTCCTTCCTGGCACAGTAGCGCTGGGCACAAGGTCCGCAATGGATCAAAATGAAGGGCTCAACGTCAGTAGCGGATCTCAATGAAGTCTCTGTCCGCTACTTCGCTGACGCCACGAGCGGGCTGGTGAATGACGGTCGCGCCCTAGTTGTTGCCGCGGAACCCCGTCGCCAGCACGTAGCGCTCCGACGAGTCCTGCCTACTCGCCGCCGGCTTGACGTGCCGCACGGTCGCAAAATCGCGCTTGAGCTGGGCGAGCAGCTCGGCGTCGGCGCCGCTCTGGAATGTCTTGGCGAGGAACGTCCCACCGGGCTTCAGCACGTCACAGGCAAAGGCCGCTGCTGTCTCGACGAGACCCACGATGCGGAGCTGGTCGGTCTTGCGGTGGCCGGTGGTGTTGGCGGCCATGTCGGACATCACGATGTCGGCGCCGCCGCCCAGCATCGCGGTGAGCTTGTCCGGCGCCGCGTTGTCCATGAAATCGAGCTTCGCGAAATCGACGCCGGGAATCTCCGGCATCTCCAACAGATCGATCGCGACGACCTTGCCCTTGCCGTCGACCGAGCCGACGCGCTTGGCCGCAATCTGGCTCCAGCCGCCGGGCGCGGCGCCGAGATCGACCACGGCCATGCCGGGCTTGAGAAGGCGGAATTTGTCGTCGATCTCGAGCAGCTTGAACGCGGCCCGCGAGCGATAGCCTTGTGCCTTGGCCTTGGCGACATAGGGATCGTTGAGCTGGCGCTCCAACCAAAGCTTCGACGACAGCTTGCGCTTGCCGCCGGTCTTGACCTGGACGTGCAAGCGGCCGGTGGTGTCTTTCGCCATCTCACCAGCTCCTGAGCGCGCCGTCCTCGCGCATCATCTCGACCAGCATGCCCTCGCGAAGGCCGCGGTCAGCGACGCGCAGGCGCGGCAGCGGGAAGGCGCGGCGGATGGCATCGAGAATGGCGCAGCCGGCGAGCACGAGATCGGCGCGCTCGATGCTGATGCAATTGTTGCCCGCGCGCTCCTCATAGCTCATGCCGAGCAGCCTGTTGATGGTTGCCGTGATGTCGGCATCGTCCATCCAGATGCTGTCGATGCGACGGCGATCGTAGCGCGCGAGATTGAGGTGAATGCCGGCGAGCGTCGTCACCGTGCCCGAGGTGCCGAGCAGATGCATGTCGGCGAGATCGCGGCCATGCTCCTCGGCAAAGGGGGCGACATGCCGGGCGACCTCCTCTTCCATCGCCGCATAGGTCTTCCGCGTCACGTCGCGGCCGCCGAAGTGCTCGGCCAGCGTGACGACGCCAAGCGGAATCGACATCCAGGCCTTTATGCGCGGCTGCGGATTCTCGTCGGCCGGGTCGCGCTCGATACGCACCAGCTCGGTCGAGCCGCCGCCGATGTCGAACAGGATCGCGCCGCGCCCCCTGGGGTCGACCAGCGGCGAGCAGCCGAGCACGGCGAGCGCGGCCTCGGTTTCGCGGTCGATCACCTCGAGCTCGATGCCCGTCTCTGCCGCGACGCGACTGCGAAAGCCTTCCGCGTTCGACGCGGCGCGGCAGGCCTCGGTGGCGATCAGCCGCAGCCGCTTGGCCTTGCGCAGCTCGATCTTGTCGCGGCAGATGCTGAGCGCCGCGATGGCGCGCTCGATCGCGGCCTCGCTGATGCAGCCGGTGGCCGAAACACCCTCGCCGAGCCGGATGATGCGCGAGAAGGAATCGACCACGCGAAACCCGTCATTGGTCGGACAGGCGATCAGCAAGCGGCAGTTATTGGTGCCGAGGTCCAGCGCCGCGTAGACGCCGGTTCCCGACATTTGCGCAGGGACGGCGGTCGGTTCGACGGCCAGTGCCGCCGCAGCCATCGTCCCCAGCTCTCCGTGCGGCGCAAGGCCGTCGCGGAGCCGCGTGTGGTCATTCATACAAACTGTCTTTCCACGGCCCGAAAGGGCCGACCCGGAATTGCTTTTTCGCGGGAAACTTTAGCAGCGCTTGGGCCTCGCGCAACAACCCATCACAATGGGACCATGCCTATTCGTGCGTTGTCGTGAACGGGCCCGTGCGTTATCTGAACGGGGGTCCGGGCCTTCCGCCGCCCGCGAAACCCGCGCAAAAGCCGGCTTTTCAGGTCATTTCAATGCAAGAACACACCAAATCGTCTTCGCTCGAAAACGCTATTGCACTGCAAAAATACGGCGTCGGACAGCCGGTCCGGCGCAAGGAGGACGATACGCTGGTCCGCGGCTTGGGCCGCTATACCGACGATTTCAACCTGCCGGGCCAGGCCTATGCCGTGATCGTTCGCTCGACCCACGCCCATGGCGTGATCCGTGGCATCGGCACCGAGGCGGCCAGGGCGATGCCGGGCGTGCTGGGCGTGTGGAGTGGCACCGACCTTGACGCCGCCGGCTACGGCCCGTTCACCTGCGGCCTGCCGCTGAAGAACCGCGACGGCTCGCCGCTGCTCCAGACCAACCGCCAGCCGCTTGCGACCGACAAGGTCCGCTTCGTCGGCGATCCCATCGCCTTCGTGGTGGCGGAAACGCTGGCCCAGGCGCGCGATGCCGCGGAAGCCGTCGAGGCCGACATCGAGCCCCTGCCCGCGGTCACCGATCCCGAGGAAGCCGCGCAAACAGGTGCGCCGCAGCTTTACGACCACATCCCCGGCAACGTCGCGCTCGACTATCACTTTGGCGATGCCGAGAAGGTCGAGGCGGCCTTCGCCAGCGCCGCGCATGTGACCAGGCTCGACATCGAGAATACCCGCGTCGCCGTGGTCTCGATGGAGCCCCGCGTGGGGCTCGCCTCCTACGACAAGAAGACTGAGCGCTACACGATCCAGGTGCCGACGCAGGGCGTTTCGGGCAACCGCGCCAATCTCGCCAAGAACCTCAAGGTGCCGAACGACAAGGTGCGCATTCTCACCGCCAATGTCGGCGGCTCCTTCGGCATGAAGAACATCAACTACCCCGAATACATGTGCATCCTGTTTGCGGCGAAGACGCTGGGCCGTCCGGTAAAGTGGACCGACGAGCGCTCGACGAGCTTCCTTTCCGACAGCCACGGCCGCGCCCAGAAGATCCACGCCGAGCTGGCGCTCGATGCCGAGGGTCATTTCCTCGCAGCAAAGCTCTCCGGCTACGGCAATCTCGGCGCCTACATCACCGGCGTCGCGCCGAGCCCGCTCTCACTCAACACCGGCAAGAACTTTTCCAGCGTCTACCGCACGCCGCTGATGGCGGTCGACATCAAGACGGTGTTGACCAACACCACCTTGATGGGCGCCTATCGCGGCGCCGGCCGGCCCGAGGCGAACTACTACATGGAGCGGCTGATCGACCGCGCCGCCGACGAGATGGGGATCAGCCGGCTGACCTTGCGCAAGCGCAACTTCATCAAGCCGAACCAGATGCCGTTCCCGGCTTCCTCCGGCGTGACCTATGACAGCGGCGACTTCCAGGCCGTGTTCAACAAGGCGCTGGAGCTGTCGGACTATGAGAGCTTCTCCAAGCGCAAGAAGGAGAGCAGGAAGAGCGGCAAGCTGCGCGGCATCGCCATCGGCTCCTATCTCGAGGTCACCGCCCCTCCCGGCGTCGAGCTCGGCAAGATCGTGTTCGATCCCGATGGCACGGTGCAGCTCATCACCGGCACGCTCGACTACGGCCAGGGCCACGCGACGCCGTTCACGCAGGTGCTGTGCGCGCAGCTTGGCGTGCCCTTCGAGAACGTGAAACTCGTGCAGGGTGACAGCGACATCGTGCACACCGGCAACGGCACCGGTGGCTCGCGCTCGATCACCGCGAGCGGCATGGCGATCGTGGAATCCTCCCGCCTCGTCATCGAGAAGGGCAAGCGCGCCGCGGCGCATTTCATGGAGGCGTCCGAGGCCGACATCGAGTTCGCCGACGGCCGCTTCACCATCGCGGGCACCGACCGCAGCATCAACATCATGGACTTGGCCAAGCGCCTGCATGACGGCAAGGTGCCGGAGGGCGTGCCCTCCTCGCTCGACGTCGACCACACCACCGAGCCGGTGCCGTCGGCCTTCCCGAACGGCTGCCACGTCGCGGAGGTCGAGATCGATCCGGACACCGGCGTGGTGGAGATCGTGCGCTATAGCGCGGTGAATGATTTCGGCACGGTGATCAATCCGATGCTGGTCGCGGGCCAGCTCCACGGCGGCGTCGTCCAGGGCATCGGCCAGGCGCTGATGGAGCATGTCCGTTACGACGAGAGCGGTCAGCCGATCACGGGTTCGCTGATGGACTACGCGCTGCCGCGCGCGGAGGACGTTCCGTTCATGAGCGTCGGTGATCACCCGGTGCCGGCCACGAGCAATCCGCTCGGCACCAAGGGCTGCGGCGAGGCTGGCTGCGCGGGCAGCCTGTCGACGGTGGTGAACGCGGTGGTCGACGCGCTCTCCGACTACGGCATCAAGCACATCGACATGCCCCTGACGCCGGAGCGCGTGTGGCGGGCGATTCAGGACGCGAAGGGGACGGCGTGAGGGACGGCATTTTCGCCTCACACCTACCACTGTCATCGCCCGGCTTGCCCGGGCGATCCAGTACGCCGCAGCCGTCGTAATAGATCTCGATGTCTCTGGAATCCTGGATGCCCCGCCTTCGCGGGGCATGACAGCGAGTGAGAGGCACCCACCTGCCCCTTCCCGCGTTACGCCGCCGCCTGCTCCCGCGGCTGGTAGATCGCGATGTGCTGGCAGTGGGCGAGCGGTGTGTTGCCGTTGGCAACGACCAGCGCGTCGAGCTCGACGAAGCGGTGGCCCTTCTTCTCGTAGTTCGCGGTGACCCTTGCCCGCGCCGTGATCTCGTCGCCGGCGCGCGCGGCCGACAGCAACTGCATGCGGCTGCCGACATGGATCCATGGTCCGAGAACCGTGTTGTCGACCAGCACGCGATTCATGACGCGCTGGATCAGACCGGGATGACCAAGTCCTTCCCGCGCGAAGATCGGATCGGCCTCCCTGACCTCAGCGAGATACTCCGCAGCCGTCTCTCCCGCCCAGCAGCGCGGCGCGGTGCCGAACCATCTGCCAACCTCGAAGGTGACCGCATTGACGGGCTTGCGCTCGGCCACGGCGGGGACCTCGAGATAGTCGGCCAGAACGAGCGCGGGAGCGGACTCGGGCAGTGACGCCGCTCCGGTCGCGCAGAGCTCTCCGCGTGAAAACACCTCGATCGTGAGCACGCCGTTGTGCTCGACCGCGTCGACGTCGGCCGTCTCGCCGTCATAGACGGGCTTGACGAAGCGCGCCTCGATCAGGCCGCGGCCGAGGAAATCGCGGCCCCAGCGGGCGACCGGCACGTGCATCATGTAGGCAATGACGTCAACGCCGGGGACCAGCCCGCCGGAAAAGCCGAAGCGGCGCGCCACGGTGTCGTCGTGCATCTTGTTTTCAGATTGTTTGGCGGTGTTGTAGGCCTCAACACGGTAGGTTTCGAGCCGGGTCGGCATGCTGTCGCCCTGATTTTTGCTGCTTCAGAGGCCGATCGTAGGCCTGCAGGAACCCCGGTCAATCCCCTCGCCTTTGAGCGGCGAATGCGGTACCACGCGGCCGATGACGAGCCCTGCAGCCACGCCCCGCATCTATGTCGACGCCGACGCCTGTCCGGTCAAGGACGAGATCTATCGCGTCGCTGTCAGGCATGGCGTGCCCGTGAGCGTGGTCGCGGGTAATTTCATCCGTGTGCCCCAGGACCCGCTGATCGAGCGCATCGCCGCGGGCGCAGGGATGGACGCTGCTGACGACTGGATCGCGGAGCGGGCCGGTGACGGCGATATCGTGATCACCGCCGACATCCCGCTCGCGAGCCGCTGCGTGAAGACGGGGGCCGACGTCATCGCGCCGAACGGCAAGCCGTTCACCGAGGAGTCGATCGGCATGACGCTCGCGGTGCGCAACCTCATGACAGATCTGCGCTCGGCTGGCGAAGTCACCGGCGGCCCGAGATCGTTCGCGCCGCGCGATCGCTCCGCATTCCTGTCCGCGCTGGACCAGACCATCCGCCGCATCCAGCGCCGCCGAGCCGAGCAGGCCGCAACGGTCAAGGGCTGAGCATGGCGCCGCCGCTGATCCAGCTGAAAGACATCCGCCTCACATTTGGCGGCACGCCTCTGCTCACGAGCGTCGAGCTCAACGTCGCGCCGTCCGAGCGGGTCTGCCTGATCGGGCGCAACGGCTCCGGCAAATCGACACTGCTCAAGATCGCGGCCGGTCTCGTCGAGCCGGACGGCGGCACGCGCTTTGTGCAGCCCGGCTCGACTATCCGCTATTTGCCGCAGGAGCCGGATTTCGGCGATCATGCGACGACACTCGCCTATGTCGAGGCCGGGCTCGCGCCCGGCGATGACCACCATCAGGCGCGCTATCTGCTGGAGCAGCTCGGGCTCACCGGCGAGGAGAATCCGGCCAATCTCTCCGGCGGTGAGGCGCGCCGCGCGGCGCTGGCGCGGGTTTTGGCGCCCTCGCCCGATATCCTGCTGCTGGACGAGCCGACCAATCATCTCGACCTCACCACCATCGAATGGCTGGAGCAGGAGCTCAACAGCCGGCGCAGCGCGCTGGTGCTGATCAGCCACGACCGCCGCTTCCTCTCCAATCTCTCGCGCTCGACCGCATGGCTCGATCGCGGCAGGATCAAGCAGATCGATCGCGGTTTTGCCTCGTTCGAGGCCTGGCGCGACGAGGTGCTGGCCGAGGAAGAGCGCGACCAGCACAAGCTCGACCGCAAGATCGTCGACGAGGAGCACTGGCTGCGCCACGGCGTCTCGGGCCGGCGCAAGCGCAACGTCAAGCGGCTCGCCAATCTGCATGCGCTGCGCGCGCAGCGCCGCAATTATCGCGGCACGGCAGGCAGCGCCAACCTCGCCGCCGCGGAAGCAGAGGCCTCCGGCAAGCTGGTGATCGAGGCAAAGGGCATCACCAAGGCCTATGGTGAGCGCAGGATCGTCGAGAATTTCTCCACCCGCATCCAGCGCGGCGACCGGCTCGGCATCATCGGGCCGAACGGCGCCGGCAAGACCACGCTGGTCAATCTTTTGACCGGCGGGACAGAGCCGGACTCCGGCACCGTGCGGCTGGGGGCCAATCTCGAGATGGCGACGCTCGACCAGCATCGCGAGAGCCTCGATCCCAAATCGACGCTCGCCGAGGCGCTCACCGGCGGCCGCGGCGATCACGTCGTGGTCGGCGGCAAGCCGAAACACGTGGTCGGCTACATGAAGGACTTTCTGTTCGCACAGGAGCAGCGGGGCACGCCGCTGGAAGTGCTCTCGGGTGGCGAGCGCGGCCGCCTGATGCTGGCGCGCGCATTGGCGAAGCCGTCGAACCTCCTGGTGCTGGACGAGCCGACCAACGATCTCGACCTCGAAACGCTCGACGTGCTCGAGGAGATGCTCGGCGATTACGAGGGCACGGTGATCCTGATCAGCCACGACCGAGACTTCCTCGACCGCGTCGTGACATCGGTGATCGCGCCCGAGGGCAACGGCCGATGGATCGAATATGCCGGCGGCTACAGCGACATGCTGGCGCAGCGCGGCGCCGACCTGAAGCGCGAGACAGTGAAGGCGCAAGCTCCCGCCGAGAAGAAGGAAGATCGCCCCGCTGCCCCGACGTCCGCGCCAAAACGGCGGCTGAGCTTCAACGAGAAGCACGCGCTGGAAACGCTACCGAAGAAGATCGACACCCTGCATGCCGACATCGCAGAGCTTCAGCACGTGCTTGACGATCCCAATCTCTACGCCAAGGATCGCAAGAAATTCGACGATACATCTGCCGCGATCGCCAAAGCGCATGAGGAACTTTCCGCCGCGGAAGAACGCTGGCTTGAATTGGAAATGCTCCGCGAAGAGATCGAACAGGCATAGCGCGTATTCCGCAAAAATGGGCACCGGTTTTGCGATGGAAATACGTGCCAACTAAAGGATTCCCATGACAACGCCCCTCGCCGCCAAGATCGCTCGTGAATATGGCACGCCCTGCGCCGTCATCGACATGGACAAGGTCGAGCGCAACATCGCGCGGATCCAGAAGGCCTGCGACGACGCGGGCGTTGCCAACCGTCCACACATCAAGACGCACAAGAATCCGACGCTGGCAAAGATGCAGGTCGCGGCCGGCGCGAAAGGCATCACCTGCCAGAAGCTCGGCGAGGCCGAGATCATGGCCAATGCCGGCATCGACAACATTCTGATCAGCTACAATCTGCTTGGCGAGGAGAAGATGGCGCGCCTGGGGGCGCTGCAAACCAAGGCCAACATGACGGTGGCAGCCGACAACTCCACCGTGATTGCGGGATTGCCCAAGGCGGCCGCGGCCTCTGGCCGGCCGCTGTCGGTCGTCGTCGAATGCGACACGGGGCGCAAGCGCGCGGGCGTCGAGACACCGGCCGAGGCGATTGCGCTGGCGCGCGAGATCGCCGCCTCCAGGGGACTGCAATTTGCCGGCTTCATGCTCTATCCGACTGTGTATAAGAGACAGACCTATATCTACAACGACCGCATGCAGGTGGCGGCCGGCTCCGCCACCTGGGACGACTGCGCGCTCCAAATTTACTCCACCGTCGTCAGCCGCGCCGCGCCCGAGCGCGGCATCCTCGATGCCGGCTCGAAGACGTTGACCACGGATACCGGCGGGCTCGACGGCCATGGCCTGATCCTGGAGCACCCCGAAGCCAAGATCGCGCGCTTCGCCGAGGAGCATGGTTTTCTCGATCTCTCCCGCAGCAATACGCGGCCGAATGTCGGCGATGTCGTCCGCATCGTGCCCAATCATGTTTGCGTCGTCGTCAACATGATGGACGAGGTCGTGATGGTGCGCGGCGACGAGATCATTGGAACGCTGCCAGTGGCTGCGCGCGGGAAGCTTAGGTAGGCGCCCCCGGGGGGATTCAGCCGTAGGGTGGGCAAAGGCGCGCAGCGCAGTGCCCACCATCTCTCAAAGATTGCGACAGAAGAGGTGGGCACGCTCCGCTTTGACCACCTACGATTTCGAGAGCCACTTCAACACGCCCCGCCCCGCGGCAACGCCGGTCGCGAACGACGCCTGCAAGAGATAGCCCCCCGTGGGCGCTTCCCAATCCAGCATCTCACCGGCGGCGAAGACGCCTGGCAATTTGCGGATCATGAAGTCCGCATTGAGTTCGTCGAACGAAATGCCCCCGGCGCTGGAGATCGCACGTGCGATTGCGGCCACGCCGATGAGCCTGACCGGCACGGCATTGATCAAGTCGGCGAGCCGCTCGGGCGGCTGTGATGAGAGCGATAGGCCCTCCTTGATCGCTGCCTCTTGCAGCAGGCCAACGGCAACCGGCGAGAGCTGAGCAGCTTTGCGCAGGAAGTTGGAGACCGACTGTTTGCCGCGCGGAGCGGAGAGCCGGTTGGCGAGCTGGCCTCGATCGAGATCTGGCCGCAGTGCGACGTGCAGAACCGCCTCGCCTTTACCCGCAATCGTCTCGCGCAATTCGGCCGACAGCGCATAGATCGCGCCGCCTTCGATGCCGGTACGGGTGATGATCGCCTCGCCGCGCACCGCGTGTCCGCCGAAGACGAGGGCAATGCCTTTCAGCGGCTGGCCTTCGAAGCGCGTCCGGAACACCTCGGACCAGGCGACATCGAAGCCGCAATTCGCAGGCCGTAACGGTGAAATCGTCACACCCTTCCCGGCAAGCGTACTTGCCCAGCCGCCGTCAGAGCCGAGGCGCGGCCAGCTTGCGCCGCCCAGTGCGAGCACGGTGGCGTCGGCCCCGATGGCGGAGGGGCCCTTCGGCGCCAGAAACAACAGCGGCCCCCCATCATCCCATCCGGTCCAGCGGTGGCGAAACGCAAACCGAACGCCGCCGGCGTCGAGCCGGCGTAACCAGGCCCGCAGCAGGGGCGAGGCCTTGAACGCCCTCGGAAACACACGCCCGCTGGTGCCGACGAAGGTCGGCTCACCCAGCGCCTCGCACCATTCACGCAACGCGTCCGGCGGAAACGCGTCGATTGCGGCTTGCAGCTTCCGTGCCGCCTCGCGGTAGCGTGCGATGAACTGCGGCAGCGGCTCGCTATGCGTGAGGTTGAGCCCGCCGCGGCCGGCCATCAGGAATTTGCGCCCCGCAGAGGGCATGGCGTCATAGACGGTGACGGCAGCGCCGCCCGCTGCCAACACCTCCGCCGCCATCAGCCCGGCGGGACCGGCGCCGATGACAGCGACGTTGGTCAGAGTTTTACCCCCGCGCGCGCGGCCGCCTGTGCGACGTACTTCTGCGTCTGCTCGAATGCGCCTTGCAGCGCCTTGGCCTTCGACATGTCGCTGATCTCTGCAAAACGCGCGGCGATCGCGTCCGGCGTCCAATCCGACTGCGCCAGGTTGATCCCTTCGCTCTCGACGATCCTGATCACCGCGAAGGAGCCCGCGCCGGCGCCCATGATGGTGCGGGTCGGGGCGTCCTCGCTGAGCATGTATTCGACTGCCGGCGTGATCGCCTCCGGTCTCATCAGTTGCAACGCCTGCGGCGGCAGCAGCTCTTCGGTCATGCGGGTGGCGGCCGTCGGCGAGATGATGTTGACGCGGATGTCGGTCTTGCGGCCCTCTTCGGCCAGTACGTTCATCAGGCCGACCATGCCGGATTTCGCCGCGCCGTAATTGGCCTGCCCGAAATTGCCATAGAGTCCGGACGACGACGTCGTCAGCACGATGCGGCCGTAGTTGCGGTCGCGCATGCCGGCCCACACCGCTTTGCAGCAGTAGAAGGTGCCGACGAGATGCACGTCGAGCACCTTCTGGAAGTCGGCCGCTTCCATCTTGCCGAACGACTTGTCGCGCAGGATGCCGGCGTTGGCGCAGAGCAGATCGACGCTGCCCCACTCCTTGGTGGCGCGCTCGACCATCGCAGTGACCTGCTCGAAATTGGAGACATCGGCGCCGTCGGCCATCGCGGTGCCGCCCGATTTACGGATCTCCTCGACGACGGCCTCGGCCGGCGACAGCGAGGCTCCGGTGCCGTCGCGCGCGCCGCCGAAATCGTTGACCACGACCTTGGCCCCGCGGCTCGCGAGCCCCAGAGCATGCGCCCGCCCCAGACCATTGCCCGCGCCGGTGACGATGGCGACGCGTCCGTCAAACCTGATTGCCATGGGAATGCTTCCTGGATGTTAGATCGTCATGACCGAGCTCGACCCGGCCATCCATCAGAATTGACAGGCCTTTGAGCAGCGATGGATTGCCGGGTCAAGCCCGGCGATGACGGGTACGTTCAGGCGAAATAGATCAACCCGAGCCATTCGGCGACCAGCGCCGGCTTGTCCTCGCCTTCGATCTCCACCGTGACATTGGTGCGAGACTGCAATTCCGTGGGCTTGCGGAGCTTGGCTTCGGCGAGCACGAACCGGCCGCGGACGCGCTTGCCCGAACGCACCGGCGAGATGAAGCGCAGCTTGTCGAAACCGTAGTTCACGCCCATCGTGGTGCCGATGATCGCCGGCATCACCTCGTAGGACATGATGGACAGCAGCGACATCGTCAGGAAGCCATGCGCGATCGTGGTGCCGAAAGCGGTCTCCTTCTTGGCGCGCTCGGGATCGACATGGATGAACTGGTGATCCTCGATCACATCGGCGTAGGTATCGATGCGCGGCTGGTCGATCAGGTGCCACGACGACACGCCAACCTCCTTGCCGACCAGGGCCTGATAGGCCTCCAGCGTGATCGGCGGCTTCTTCCAGACTTCGTTCATTCGCTTCAGGTCTCGCTTCTTGCTTTGGGCAGCTCAGGAAAATCCTCCTCGCGGAATTCCCGGCCGCGCAGCGGATCGCCGCGATCGTCGTCGCGTTCGAGCCTGCGTAGCTGCACGCGGCGGATTTTTCCAGAGATCGTCTTCGGCAGCTCGGTAACGATCTCGATGCGGCGGATGCGCTTGAATGGCGCAAGGCGCGCGTGCAGATGTTTGAAGATCGACAGCGCCGTTTCCGGCGAACGCTCGGCGCCCGAGGTCAGCAGCACGAAAGCCTTGGGGATGGCAAGCCGGATCGGATCCGGGCTCGGCACCACGGCAGCTTCAGCGACCAGCTCATGCTCGAGCAGCACGCTCTCGAGCTCGAACGGGCTGATACGGTAGTCGGAGGATTTGAAGACGTCGTCAGAGCGGCCGACGAAGGTGAGATAGCCCTCTTCGTCAGCGAACACCACGTCGCCGCTGCGATAGAGCTCGCCCTCGACGCCCGACAATTTGCCGTCGTCGCCCTGATAGCCCTGCATCAGCCCGGCGGGACGGCTGTCGCCGAGCACGAGCGTCACCTCGCCCTCCTTCGCGGGATTGCCGTCGGCATCGCTGATCTGCACGCGAAAGCCCGGCAGCGGCCGGCCCATCGAACCGATCTTGACCTTCTGGCCCGGCGAGTTGCCGGCAAGCGCCGTCGTCTCGGTCTGGCCGTAGCCATCGCGGATGGTGAGGCCCCAGGCGGCTCGCACCTGGTCGATGACTTCAGGATTGAGCGGCTCGCCGGCGCCGCAGGCTTCACGCAAGGACACCTTGAACGCGGCGAGGTTCTCCTGAATGAACAGCCGCCACACGGTCGGCGGCGCGCACAGCGTGGTGACGCCGCAGCGGCCGATGGTGGCGAGGAGACCTTTTGCGTCGAAGCGCGGCTGGTTGACCACGAAGACAGTGGCGCCGGCATTCCACGGCGCGAAGAAGCAGCTCCAGGCGTGCTTGGCCCAGCCGGGCGAGGAGATGTTGAGGTGGACGTCGCCGGGCTGCAGGCCCAGCCAGTACATCGTGGAGAGATGACCGACGGGATAGCTGCGCTGGCTGTGCCGCACGAGCTTTGGCTTTGCCGTGGTGCCCGAGGTGAAATAGAGCAGCATTGGATCGTCGGCGTTGGTCGGCCCGTCGGATGCAAAGCTCTCCGAGGCCTTCGCCGCCTCGTCATAGGAGAGCCAATCATCGGCAGCCCCGACGACGATGCGCACGAGCCCGTCCGCACCGAGGCCAGCAAACTTCGCGACCTGATCCTGCGCCGCGACCACCGCCTTCGCCTTGCCGCGATCGAGACGATCGCGCAGCTCATCCGCTGTGAGCAGCGTCGTGGCTGGAATCACGACGACGCCAAGTTTCATCGCCGCAAGCATGGTCTCCCAGAGTGGAACGACGTTGCCAAGCAACAGCAGGAGATGATCGCCGCGCTTCAGGCCCTGCGCGCGCAGGAAGTTGGCAACCTGGTTGGAGCGGCGCGACAGCGCGGCAAAGGACAGCTTGGTCTGCCGATCCTGCGCGGCATCGACGATCCAGAGCGCGGGCCGATCCCTGCTTTCATCGTTCACCGCCAGCTCGGCATCGAACCAGTCGAGCGCCCAGTTGAAGGGAACCGGATCGGGCCAGCGGAAGCCTTTGACCGCGGCAATGTGATCCGTGCGGTGCTCTAGCAGAAACGCGCGCGCTTCCTGAAATGTCGTCATGATCCGAGTCCGTCGAATTGACCTTCGAGCGTAGCTCGGATGGAGCAAAGCGCAACGCGAGGCCGGCTACGCGATTCGAAGAAGCCGTCCCGGATTTCGCTTCGCTCCATCCGGGCTACGAGCAAAGCCTCGCTATTGTCCAGCGAGGCTGCGAACGTGCTTGATAATTCCGGAAAAATCCACCCCGCCGTGACCGGCTGCGTCGAAAGACTGATAGATCTCCTGCGCATGCTTGCCGAGCGGGGTTGCGGCGCCCGCGGCCTTCGCGGCGTCCTGGGCCAGGGTCAGGTCTTTCACCATCAGCGCCGAGGCGAAACCAGGCTTGTAGTCGTTGTTGGCGGGCGAGGTCGGCACCGGTCCCGGCACCGGGCAATAGGTCGTCAGCGACCAGCACTGTCCCGACGAGGTCGAGGCCACATCGAACAGCGCCTGGTGTGAGAGGCCAAGCTTCTCGGCGAGTGCAAAGGCCTCGCTCACGGCGATCATGGAAATGCCGAGGATCATGTTGTTGCAGATCTTTGCCGCTTGGCCGGCGCCGGCGCCGCCGCAATGGACGATCTTCTTGCCCATCTTCTCGAGCACAGGTCTTGCCGCCGCGAAGGCCTTCTCGTCGCCGCCGCACATGAAGGTAAGCGTCGCACCCTTCGCGCCACCGGTGCCGCCGGAAACCGGCGCATCGACCGAGAGCACGCCCTGCTTGCCGGCAAGCGCATGTGCCTGCCGCGCACTCTCAACGTCGATCGTCGAGCTGTCGATGATCAGTACGCCCTTGCTCATCGCCGGCACAATGTCGTTCCAGACCGCCAGGACATGCTTGCCGGCCGGCAGCATGGTGACGACGACATCGGCACCCTTCACGGCACCGGCTGCGCTCTCAGCGATGCTGGCGCCGTCGGCCTTGGCCTGGTTGCGCGAGGCCTCGACGAGATCGAACGCGACCACCTTGTGGCCGGCCTTGACCAGGTTGGCCGCCATCGGGCCGCCCATGTTGCCGAGACCGATGAATGCGATCGTGGCCATCTTCGTTTCCTCCACTTGAAAGCCGTTGTTAATTGAATTTCAGTTCGTCGGTGCCGATCTCGGCGAAGTACGGCGCGACCATGTCAGGCGTGACATTCTCAATCCGCGGCGGTGACCATTTTGGATTGCGGTCCTTGTCGATCACAGCGGCACGCACGCCCTCGCGGAAATCATCGCTGCGGAACACTTCGAGCGCGGCCCGGTATTCGCGGACGAGGCATTCTTCCAACGTCGACACCTTGCGCGCTAGCCGCAACAGCTTCAGCGTCACCACCATGCCGCGCGGCGATTTCTCGCCGAGTGTCGCGAGCGTGGACCGCGCGAAATCCGAGCCGTCGCCCTTGAGTGCAGCGACGACGTCTTCCATGCGATCGAAGGCGAACAGTGCATCAATCGTCGCCTGCTTTGCGGCTACGGGCCCTGCGGTCTCGTCGGTTGCAAAGTTGCCAATGAGCTTGCTCACCTCAGCCGCGGTTACGCCCGGACGAGCCTTCGTGAGCGCCTCGCGCAGCTCCGGCAGCTTCGCGGCGGGCACGACAGCATCGGCAAACTTCGCGTAGACCGCATCCGGCCCGTTCATGGTCTGGCCGGTCAGGCCGAAAAACGTGCCAATCTCACCCGGCGCGTGCGACAACAGGTAGGTGCCGCCGACATCGGGGAAGAAGCCGAGGCCGACCTCGGGCATCGCCAGCTTGGTGCGATCGGTGACGACGCGATGGCTCGCATGCGCGGAGAGGCCGACACCGCCGCCCATCACGATGCCGTCCATGAAGGCGACGTACGGCTTTGAAAACTTCTTGATCCGTGCGTTGAGGATGTACTCCTCGCGCCACAGGATTTTTCCGAGATCGCCATCGACCTTCGAACTCTCCCAGAGCGCGCGGATGTCTCCGCCGGCGCATAGGCCGCGCTCGCCGGCGCCCTCCAGCAGAATCACGCCGACGGCCGGATCGGACTCGAAACGGTCCAGCGCCTTGTCGATGTCGCGAAACATCTCCAACGTCACCGCGTTGATCGCCTTGGGACGGTTGAGCCGGATCACGCCAGCCGAACCTTCGACACGCGCGATCAGATCGCCCTCTTCCACCGCAACCGTCATCGCGCACCCTCGATCAGCTTGCGCGCCACGATCAGCCGCATGATCTCGTTGGTGCCTTCGAGGATCTGGTGCACGCGCAAATCGCGCACGATCTTCTCGATGCCGTATTCGCTGAGGTAACCGTAGCCGCCGTGAAGCTGGAGCGCATGGTTGGCGACCTCGAAACCGACATCCGTGCCGAACCGCTTTGCCATGGCGCAGAGCATGGTGGCATCAGGGTCTTTCCGGTCGAGCGCCGCCGCAGCACGCCACAGGAGCGTGCGGGCGGCCTCGAGCTCGATAGCCATGTCGGCAAGGCGGAATTGCAGCGCCTGAAATTCGTCGAGACGTTTTCCAAACGCCTTGCGTTCCTTCATGTAGGCGCGCGCCTTGTCGAGTGCGGCCTGCGCGCCACCGAGCGAGCACGCCGTGATGTTGAGGCGGCCGCCGTCGAGGCCGGCCATCGCGATCTTGAAGCCGATGCCCTCCTCGCCCAGCCGGTTCTCCACGGGCACCCGCGCGTTCTCGAACGTCACGGCGCGGGTCGGCTGCGCGTTCCAGCCCATCTTGCGCTCGTTGGCGCCAAAGGAGACGCCCGGCGTCTTGCCGTCGATGACCAGCGTCGAAATGCCGCCCGGACCGTCGCCGCCGGTCCGCACCATCGCAACGAGCACGTCGGTGCCGCCGGCGCCCGAGATGAACTGCTTTTGGCCATTGAGAACGTAGTGATCGCCGTCGCGCTCCGCGCGGGTGCGGAGCGCCGCCGCATCGGAGCCTGCGCCCGGCTCGGTCAGGCAGTAGCTTGCGATCAGCTCCATGGTGCAGAGCTTTGGCAGCCACCTCTGGCGCTGGGTGTCGCTGCCGAAGGCATCGATCATCCAGGACGCCATGTTGTGGATGGAGATGAACGCCGAAGTAGTCGGACAGCCCGTCGCGAGCGCCTCGAAGATCAGCGCCGCATCGAACCGTGTCATGGCGGAGCCGCCGACGTCGTCGCGGATGTAGATGCCGCCCATGCCTAGCTTTGCGGCCTCGCGCATCACGTCGACGGGGAAATGCTTCTCCTCGTCCCAGCGCAGCGCATGCGGCGCGATCTGCTCCGCCGCAAACGCCAACGCCATGTCGCGAACCGCGACCTGATCCTCGTTCAGAGCGAACTGCATCTCAATGCCCCCGCCGGCTAGGGTCACCTCTCCCCTCCGGGGAGAGGTCGATTTGCGCAGCAAATCGGGTGAGGGGGTGCTGCTCCAACGAGAGACCGTAACCCCTCACCCGGCGCTTCGCGCCGACCTCTCCCAAAGGGAGAGGTGATTTCCCGATGCCGCCGGAGCTCACGCCAGTCGCACTACTTCATCAGCGGGATCGAGAACTCCGCGCCCTCCTTGACGCCGGACGGCCAGCGCGAGGTCACCGTCTTGGTCTTGGTGTAGAAGCGGATCGAATCCGGGCCGTGCTGGTTGAGATCGCCAAAGCCCGATTTCTTCCAGCCGCCAAAGGTGTAATAGGCGATCGGCACCGGAATCGGCACGTTGATGCCGACCATGCCGACGTTCACCTTGGCCGCGAAGTCACGCGCGGCATCGCCGTCACGGGTGAAGATCGCAACGCCGTTGCCGTAGTCATGATCCGACGGCAGGGCAAGCGCCTCGTTATAGTCGTGCGCGCGCACCACCGAGAGCACGGGGCCAAAAATCTCTTCCTTGTAGATCCGCATGTCCTTGGTGACGTTGTCGAACAGCGAGCCGCCGAGATAAAAACCCTTCTCGTAGCCCTGCATCTTGAAGCCGCGGCCGTCGACCGCAAGCGTCGCGCCTTCCTTGATGCCGATGTCGATGTAGCTCTTCACCTTCTCGACAGCCTCGCGCGTCACCAGCGGACCGTAATCGGCTGACGGATCGATCGAGGTGCCGATCTTGAGCGACTCGACCCGCGGGATCAGCTTCTCCATCAGACGGTCGGCAGTGGTCTTGCCGACGGGAACGGCTACCGAGACAGCCATGCAACGCTCGCCGGCGGAGCCGTAGCCGGCACCGATCAACGCATCAACCGTTTGGTCCATGTCGGCATCGGGCATCACGATGGCGTGATTCTTGGCGCCGCCAAAGCACTGGCAGCGCTTGCCGGTCTGGGCTGCGCGCTCGTAGATATATTGCGCGATAGGCGTCGAGCCGACGAAGCCGATCGCCTTGATATCGGGATCGTCGAGGATCGCATCGACCGCTTCCTTGTCGCCGTTGACGACGTTGAGGATACCGGCCGGCAGCCCCGCTTCCATCATCAACTCGGCGAGCCGCATCGGCACGCCGGGATCGCGCTCGGAGGGCTTGAGGATAAACGCGTTGCCGCAGGCGATCGCGGGCGCGAATTTCCACATCGGGATCATCGCCGGGAAGTTGAATGGCGTGATGCCGGCGACGACGCCGAGCGGCTGGCGCAGCGAGTAAATGTCGATCCCGGGCCCGGCGCCTTCGGTGTATTCACCCTTCATCAGGTGCGGAATGCCGCAGGCGAACTCGGCGACCTCGAGGCCGCGCTGGATGTCGCCCTTGGCGTCGGGCACGGTCTTGCCGTGCTCGCGCGCCAGAAGCTCGGCGAGCTTGTCGTAATCGCGCTGCACCAGTTCAACGAATTTCATCATCACGCGGGCACGACGCTGCGGATTGGTCGCGGCCCATTCCGGCTGCGCAGCGCGGGCATTCTCGACGGCTGCACGGACTTCCGCTTTCGACGCCAGCGCCACCCTGGCCTGGACGTCACCGGTCATCGGCTCGAAGACGTCCGCGGTGCGGCCCGAGGTGCCCTTGACCTCCTTGCCACCGATGAAATGTCCGATTGCGCGCATGGAAATATCTCCCTGAGACCGAGCCTGATCGCTTTGACAAATCCTATTGACCTGCATTTTATAGGATTCAAGTCTGAGATAATGCACCATAGATGTGCGAAAATGCTGGATCAAGGCGCGATCGATTGGGACGACTTCCGCTTCGTGCTGGCCATCGTACGGGGCGGCTCGGTGTCGGCTGCGGCAAAACAGCTCGGCGTGGATCATGCGACCGTGATCCGTCGGGTCGACCGGCTGGAGAAGCATCTCTCGGCAAAACTGTTCGACCGGCGGAAGACGGGCTACCTGCTCACCGAGGCCGGCCAGCGCGTCGCCGACAGCGCGGAGGCGATGGAATCGACCATCGTCGCCAACCAGGAGCAGGTCGGCGGATCGCTGGCGCGGCTGACCGGTACCGTGCGGATCGGCGCGCCCGACGGGTTCGGCACCGCCTTCCTCGCGCCGCGGCTCGCGCCGTTCGCGGACCGGTATCCCGATCTCGATCTGCAACTTGTGGCTACGGCTCGGCTTTTCAGCCTCTCCAAGCGCGAGGCCGACATCGCGATCAGCCTGACCATGCCGAAGGAAGGCCGCATCGTCGGCCGCAAGCTGCTCGACTACCGCCTCGGGCTCTATGCCGCCCCCGCCTATCTCGATCGCTTCCCGGAGATCACCTCGCGCGAAGCTCTGCTACAGCATCGCTTCGTCGGCTACATCGAAGAGCTGCTGTTCACGGCGGAGCTCGATTATCTGCCGCAGGTGTCGCCGAAGATTTCGGCACGTTTCCGCAGCGCCAATCTGATCGCGCAGCTCAACGCCACGCTTGCAGGTTTCGGCATCGCCGTGCTGCCGCATTTCATGGCGGCCGATTATCCGCAGCTCAGGCCGGTGCTGCCTGCGGAGATCTCGATCACCCGCACCTTCTGGATGCTGATGCATGCCGACAGCAAGGACCTCGCGCGGATCCGCGCGGTCGCCGATTACATCTGTGAGATCGTGGAGCGCGAGCGGGCGCTGTTTGCGGGACGGTGAATTGGGGATCTCGTAGGGTAGGCAAAGCGACTTGTCCGCCGTAGCTCGAAGAGCGAAGGCGGAAGCGTGCCCACCTCATTTCTCGCCGGGGGGACAGAAGCTGTGGGCACGGCGCTGACGCGCCTTTGCCCACCGGCATCCCGCCTAGTTCTGCTTCGGCTTCCTGGCCGCCGGTTCACGACGCGCGTTGTCGAGCGCGGTATCCTTGCCGACCTTCAGCACCTCGTCGGACAGCTCGCTCGAGCCGGCAATCCGCGCCAGCAGCATGGTGCCGGCCATCGTCGCAAGCGTCGCGATCGCCTGCTTGCGCGCGGCCCTTCGAGGCACGCCGGTGACGTGATCGGCCAGCATTTCGATCATCTCGTCGAGCTTGCCGGCAAAGGCTTTGCGTGTCTTCGGGCTCTCGCGGGCGATCTCGGCGCCGAGGGCTGGGATCGAGCAGCCATGGCCGGGATCATCGCGGTGCAGCGCGGAGAGATAGCTCTCCGCGATCAGCGGCAGCCGCTTCTCGGGAGCGACCTCGCCGGTCATCTTGCGCCAGTGGTCCATCGAGCGATCCATGGCATAGGCAAAGGCCTCGATCACCAGCGCCTCGCGGGAATCGAAATGCGCATAGAATCCGCCATGGGTCAGGCCCGCCTCCTTCATGAGGTCGGCGACGCCGATGCCGTGGGCCCCCTTCTCGCGCAGCCGCACGGAGGCCTTCCTCACGATGCGGTCGTGGGTTTCCTGCTTGTGTTCCCTGGAATAGCGCATGCTGGTCTCATTGGATGTCGGAAATCATCTAATAACACGCCACTTGCGAAAATGGAGCATTAATTCGCTGTCAGGTTATTGCCGATCATTGCAAAGGTCGCGGTTGCGTGCACCGCAAGGTCGCCCTTGCCATTGCGGACGAAGCCTTCGGTGTAGCTGGTCTGACGTCCGAGCTTGATCACCCTGCCTTCCGCCGAGATCAGTCCCGAGCGTACCGAGAGCGGGCGCAGGAATGTCAGCTTCAGATCGAGGGTGACCGAGCCCTGGCCGGCTTCCAGCCTGGTCGTGATCGCGCAACCCATGGCGGTATCGAGCAGCGCGGCGGCGGTGGCCCCATGCAAAAGCCCGATGGTGTTTTCGAGGTCTTCCCGCGGCTCCAGTTCCATGACGATCCGGCCCGGCTCGACCACCGTCATGATGAAGCCGATCAGCATCGCGAGCGGCGGACCGGGCAGCCGGCCGTCGCGGATCCCCTCCATGACTTCGATCCCGGATAATCCCATCGCAGCCTTGGCGACCGGCCTCGGCGCCTGCCAGCCCACCACCCGCTCGCGCCGCAGCGCAGGCGAAAACAGCTCGAACGTATCGGACGCACTCACGACCGCCTCTTTTATATGACATACATCATACTATAGGGCGGATTTCGTCCTTGGCAACTCGATCTCGCCAGCGCTTGACAAGCCCTGCGTTCGGACCGGAAGTGACGCTGACCCGTGCGCCCCGCACTCGTGTCCACCAACGTTCGAGTTCCCACGATGGAAATGCTCAATGCCCACTGCGGCGTGACGCGCGATGTGCGCGGCGTCGTCCACGTCACGATCTGCAATGCCGGCTCGCTCAACATCTTGAGCTCACCCGTTACTGATGCCATGCGTGACGGCTTGCAGCGCCTCGCCGCCGACCGCAGCATCCGCGTGCTGGTGCTGCGCGGCCAGAGCGAGAAGAGCCTGATCGGGGGCGCCGACATCAAGGAGATGGCGAAGCTCGACCAAGCGTCTGCCGAGGCGTTCATCTGCCGCCTGCGCGATCTCTGCGAAACCGTACGCAACTTCCCTGCCCCTATCATTGCGAGGATGCCGGGTTGGTGTCTCGGCGGCGGGCTCGAGGTCGCGGCGGCCTGCGATTTCCGGATCGCCGCGCATGATGCGCATTTCGGCATGCCAGAGGTCCGCGTGGGCATCCCCTCCGTGATCCATGCGGCGCTGTTGCCGCGCCTGGTCGGCTGGGGCCGTGCGCGCTGGCTGGTGATGACGGCGGAGAATATCGATGCGCCGACGGCGCTGGCCTGGGGCCTTGTCGACAAGGTCGCTCCGGAGGGCGGACTCGACGATGCGGTCGAGCACACGGTGAAGGCGCTGCTCGCCTGCGGCCCCGAAGCGCTGCGATCGCAGAAGGCGCTGCTGCGGCAATGGGAGGAATTGCCGCTGACCGAGTCGGTCAATCTCAGCGTCAAGGCGTTCGGCGAGTCCTTCCTGACGGATGAGCCGACGCGACTAATGCGGGAATTCGTGAATCGGAAGCGGTAAGTCGCCTCCCCCTCGGTGATGTCATGCCCCGCCACCGGGTCTCGCCTTCGGCGAGCCCGATGACAGGCTCCAGCGGGGCATCCAGTACGCCGCGGCCTCTCCAATATCCTTGCGCTGCCTCTGGAATAGTGGATCACCCGCTTTCGCTTTCGCCGGTGATGACGGCGTTGTTTGTGGCGCGGCCGCACGACGAAGGCTAAAAATCTCATCCCACACACGATAATTTGTCATGACTGGCACGGTTGCATTTTTTGCGGCGCATCATATGATGATCGTAATCTTACAACGTCATCCTAGGGAGCCCGCCATGGCCGCCGATCCCGTCGTCATCGTCTCCGCCGCCCGCACCCCGCTCGGCCGCTTCATGGGCGAGCTGTCGCCGCTCGCTGCGCACAAGCTCGGCTCGCACGTGATCTCCGCGGCACTGGAACGCGCCAAGCTGGCGCCCGAGAAGGTCGACGAGGTCTTCATGGGCTGCGTGCTGCCCGCCGGCCAGGGCCAGGCGCCGGCCCGCCAGGCGGCGCGTGCTGCGGGCCTGCCCGATGCCACCGGCGCGACCACCGTCAACAAGGTCTGCGGGTCCGGCATGAAGGCGACCATGCTCGCCCACGACATCATCCGCGCGGGCTCGGCCGACATCGTCGTCTCCGGCGGCATGGAGAGCATGAGCAATGCGCCTTATCTCCTGGCGAAGGCGCGCGGCGGCTACCGCGCCGGCCATGACCGCATCATCGACCACATGATGATGGACGGACTGGAGGACGCCTACGAGACCGGCCGCTCGATGGGCGACTTTGGCGAGGCCACCGCGGAAGCCTATCAATTCACACGCAGGGATCAGGACGCCTTTGCAATGGAGACGCTGAGCCGCGCGCGCAAGGCGGTGGAGAGCGGCGCGTTCAAGGCCGAGATCGCACCGATTACGCTCAGCGAGAAAGCCGGTCCTCGCGTCATCGCCAATGACGAGCATCCGCTGAAGGTCGATCCGGCGAAAATCCCCGGATTGAAGCCGGCGTTCCGCGCCAACGGTACCATTACGCCGGCGGCCTCCTCCGCCAATGCCGACGGCGCGGCCGCGCTCGTGCTGACAAGGCGCGCGCTTGCCGATCGCAACGGCTTGTCGGTGCTGGCCGAGATCAAGGGCCACGCCACCCACAGCCAGGAGCCGCAATGGTTCACCACGGCGCCGATCCCGGCGATCCGCAAGCTGCTGGACAAGATCGGCTGGGGCGTCGATGACGTCGACCTCTTCGAGATCAACGAGGCGTTTGCCGTTGTCGCCATGGCCGCGCAGCGCGATCTCGGCATTCCCAGGGAGAAGCTCAACGTCAATGGTGGCGCCTGCGCGCTCGGCCATCCCATCGGCGCCACCGGCGCGCGGCTGATCGTGACGCTGTTGCATGCGCTGGAGGCGCAGAATCTGAAGCGCGGCGTCGCGGCGCTGTGCATTGGTGGCGGCGAAGCCACCGCGATCGCGGTGGAACGTTTTGTGCGCTAGGCACAATGTCCGAAATTGAGGGAAGTCTGGCATTTTAGCCGCGCCTGATCCGTGGCAAGATGCCAGACTGAAAACAGACCACGCAGATTTCTAACCGACGTGGGGGCCCAATGATTTCGAACTGGCTCGCGGCAGCACTTGGCCGCCGTAACATCCACTACGGCTGGGTGATGGTCGGCGTGACCTTCCTCGCCGCGCTGATCAGCGCCGGCACCGTCGGCGCGCCCGGCGTGTTCATCGTGCCCCTGCAAAAGGAATTCGGCTGGAGCACCGCGGAGATTTCCTCCGCGCTCTCGATCCGCTTCATCCTGTTCGGCCTGATGGCGCCGTTCGCGGCCGCCCTCCTCAACCGCTACGGCCTGCGCAACGTGACACTGACGGCGCAGCTCATCGTCGTCTCGGCGCTGGTGGCTTCGCTCGCGATGACACAGGTCTGGCAGCTCATGCTGCTGTGGGGCGTCGTGATCGGCATCGGCACTGGCATGACCGCGCTGGTGCTCGGTGCCACTATCGCCACGCGCTGGTTCGCCGCGCGGCGCGGCCTCGTGGTCGGCATCATGACCGCGAGCGTTGCCACCGGGCAACTCGTGTTCCTGCCTCTGCTTGCGAGCCTCACCGAACGCTTCGGCTGGCGCCTTGCGCTCAGCTTCGTCTGCGTAATGCTCGGCGTCTCCGCCACCGCCGTGGCGCTCGTGATGCGCGACCGCCCGAGCGATGTGGGCCTGCGCCCGTTCGGCGACGAGGGCAGCGAACCACTGCCCACGCCGCCGGTCAGCCACGCGCCGATCACGGCTGTTGCACTCGGCACGCTGCGCGATGTCTCGACGTCCAGCGCATTCTGGATCCTGTTTGCGACCTTCTTCGTCTGCGGCGCCTCGACCAACGGCCTCGTCCAGGTCCACCTGATCCCGATGTGCCTGGATTTCGGCATCCCGCAGGTGCAGGCGGCGGGCCTGTTAGCTGCGATGGGCATCTTCGACTTCTTCGGCACCATCATGTCCGGCTGGCTGTCCGACCGCTACGACAATCGCTGGCTGCTGTTCTGGTATTACGGCCTGCGCGGGCTCTCACTGGTGTTCCTGCCGTTCAGCGACTTCTCCTTCTACGGCCTGTCGCTGTTTGCGATGTTCTACGGCCTCGACTGGATCGCCACCGTGCCGCCGACGGTGCGTTTGACCGCGCAAAAATTCGGCCCCGAGCGCGCCAATCTGGTGTTCGGCTGGATTTTTGCCGGCCACCAGCTCGGTGCCGGCACCGCCGCCTTCGGCGCCGGCCTGTCGCGGACGCTGCTGGCGAGCTACCTGCCCGCCTTCTTCATCGCCGGCGCACTCTGCGTGTTCGCCGCGCTGATCGTGCTGGCGCTCGCGCGGCATCCAAAGCCCGTGGTGGCGTAAAGGGCCGCCATGCCGCGCTGTCGAAAGTGGCCCATGCAGGGATGACAGCGCGAAAGAGGGCATCGCTCATGGTCGCGGGAGAGAGACGCGAGACCTAGGATCCAACAGCCCGATTTGGCGCTACCTCCACTCTGGCGCTGTAATCCGCCTGCCCAACGGAAAATGGAAAAAGACTGAGGGCGTCTCCGGCGAGAACCGCTTCTCCGGATGTCAGATGATTCAGGCCCACCCATCCATCGCGCATCCAGACCACACCCGGCTGTACGTCGCTGGTGATGCAGGCCTTTGCCGCAAACTCACCCCGGTCGTTGAAGATCCTGATCGCATCGCCGTTGGCGAGCTGGCGCGCCTCTGCATCCGCCGGAGATATCCACAGCTGCGGAGCGACGTTGTGCTTTGCCAGGGACGAAAGCGCTTTGCCCTCGTCGTAGAACGAATGGAAATGTGTAAGCGTTCTTCCGAAGCTCAACGCCAGCGGATAGCGTGAACTTTGGCTAACCTCGTGCACCGGAAGTGCCGGCAGTCCGAGCATTGCTGCTTGTGATGAGTAGAGTTCGATCTTGCCGGACGGCGAATCAAACTTTCGCTCAGCATAGGCGATTGCGGGTACTTGCAGAGGCACAATGCCACCCGCAGCGCGCAGGGAAGCGACCGTCGCGTGGCCGGTCGTCGGATCATTCAGGAGCAGATCGATCACCTCTTCTATCGACGCCCACGGAAAGAAGTCGACGACCCCCAGAGACGTCGCCAGAGATCTCAGGATTTCGTGGATCGGACGGGCCTCTCCCTCGCGATCAAGCGCACGCTCCATCAAATAGAGATGCGTGTTCGTCACCTTGAATCCCAATTCCTCAAGCCAGGCGGTTCCCGGCAACACGACATCCGCGTAGCGCCGCGCGGTCTCGTTCATGAACAGATCGACGCAGACGATCATCTCTGTGTTGTCGAGGCCGCGTGAGATTTCTCCGGCATCGGCGAAAGATGACAGCATGTTCGTGCCCAGGAGCAGCAGAACCTTGAGCTGCCCATTGGACAAGGCCTTTGCAATGTCGGGCATCTGGTTGGGAATGTAGTTGCCCGGCGGGCGCGTCAGACCCGCGCTCAGATGGCGCAGGCTCGCGCTCTGGGCGCCGTGACGTGGCCCAAGACCGCCGCCCGGGACCCCAAATTGGCCGGTCAAAGCCGGCAGGCAGCTGATCGCACGCGCTGCGTGCCAACCGTTGGTACTCTTGTGCATGGAACTGCCGCCGAGCAGGATCATGGCGGGACGCGTGGAAGCGTATGCTCTGGCGAACGCAACTATTTGGCCTTCCTCAAGACCCGTTTCTCCTGCTGCCCATGCGGGGGTGAAGGGCAGCACGTGTGACGAGAGCTCCTCAAATCCAACGGTGTGGGCTCCGACAAACGCGGGGTCATGGAGCTTTTCCGTCACGATGACGTGCATGACGGCCAGTGCGAGGGCGGCGTCCGACCCGGGTCGGATCAGGAGAACCTCATCCGATTGCGCCGCGGCTTCCGTTCTTCTCACATCGATGGTGACAACTTTGGCACCGCGACGCCGCGCCGCGACGATATGGCGGGCCGTATTGGGCTGGCTCGAAATGTTTGAGCCCCAAAGGACGATCATGTTCGAGTTCTCGGCCATGTCCTCCTTGGTATTGACCTTGAGTGCGCCGGACAGGCCAACGCCAAACCCGCCAAGGCCCCAGCAGATCATTGCGGGATGCCAATTCTGACATCCGTACATATTCGCGAACCGCTGCATCAACTGGACTGTTATGGCGCCGCCCGCAGTGAAGCCGCCATGGCCTGCCCACAGGCCGACCGCCTCGGGTCCGACTGACCGCATCCGCTTCGCCATGAAATCCAGCGCCTCGTCCCAACTGACGCGGCGCCAAGTGTCTGTACCGCGGTCATCGCGAATCTGCGGATAAAGAAGACGTTTCGAATTGCCGAATATCTCACTCGTGGCGCGGCCGCGCACGCAGAGAAACCCGGAACTGTCGGGATTATCCTTGTCTCCGCTCAGCGTCTTGAGCCGGCCGCTCTCGACCTCGACCAGCATTCCGCAGAAAGTCGGATGACAATTCATCGGACACATGGTGCGGACAGTCTTCGAATCGACAGCCGACATCACCGGATCCTCCTGGTCCTGCTCTAAAGCGCGATGAGGTAGGCATGAATCGTCATCGCGCTTTAGGTTATTGTTTGAGCATGATCTTTTCGGAAAACCGCTTCACATCATGCTGTAGACTCATCCTATCAGAAGCGGCATGGGCCGGCAGCCCCCAAGCCGGCTTCCCGCGGCAGCCGAAGCCATAGCCGGCCACCCGCGTGAGAGCATGCAGGAACGTCGGCGCTGCCAGGCCTAGTACTTGATCGTCGTGGTCAGCCCGAACACCGCGGCATCGCCGATACGCGAGAGACCGCTCGGATCGTTCGGATTCGGGATGCCACCGGACGGCCGCCACACGTATTGGAAATAGGGCGCGAGCAGCCAGCCCGGCTTGATGTGCGCCTCGTAGATCACCTCGAGCAGGGTCTCATTGCTGCGAACGGGGCTCTGGATGCCGTTGAAAAACTGGGTGTCGACATCGAGGCTACGGGCAGAGCCCGAAATCCGCATATAGGCCATCCCGATTCCGAACCGGTCGAGGGGACGGCCGGGGGTAAAGCCGACGAAGCCGACGCCGCCGTCGAGATAGAGGTCGATCAGGTTGCGGTCCGGCGGGCTGTAGGCGATCCGGCCGAACGCGGTGACACCCGGCAGCGACGCCGAAACCGTCTTCTCGGTCACGCCTGGCGGCCGCCAGAGCGCCTGCTCTACGACCGCGTAGATTCCATAATTGCCGCGCAGCTTTGCCGGAATGCCGCTTCCGGTAGGATCGGCGATAGAAAGGCCCTCGGCTGTTAAGCGCTGACTGTCGAAATCGCCGAAATGATACCAGCCTCCGGGCGTGAAATTGCCGGCGAGCGAGTTTCCACCGACATCGAGACGATAGTCGAAGTGAACCTGCCCGATGACCCATGACGGATCATTGACGCGAAACGCCAGGCCGTGATTGTCACGCAACTGCGGATCGCCGTCGCCGGGCCGCGCCGGATTGCCATTGAACACGGCACCGAAGACGGTGACGTTGTCCGAAACCGCGGCCTTGACGCGAATCCCGGGCACCGCGATCGGCGGCGCCGGCCCGCCGGCCGGCAGGTTGGTGGCCTTGATAGCCGGCCAGCCGAAGGTGCCGTTGATGAAGAGGTCGTCGGTCTCGCTGTCAAAGAATTCGACGTCCGCGGCCTGCTGGCCGGCCCTGATGTTCAACCTGCCATCGAAAAGGCTCTGCTCGAAATAGGCGTTGTAAAGCCTGGTGTCGGGCAGCGCCTCGATCTCGCTGATGGTGGCGAGATTGTAGATGTAGTTGCGCGTCAGCCCGCGCCCGTAGATCTCGAAGGCGTTGGCGTAGAAGCGGCCACCCGTCCAGCCGACGAGCTTGTCGAGGTCGGCGTCAACAGAGAAATCGAAGCGACCGAAATGGATGGCGCCCCGCGCGACGCCTCCGGACACATTGCCGATGTTGTCGCCGATATAAGTGAGGCCGAAATTCAGGCCCTTGTTGGCGAGCCCATCGTGCCAGTCGTTGAACCATTTTGGCGTCAACCATTCGGCCACGGTCTCATCCTTGGCACCGGCGAGCGCGCCCGTGCTTGCCAGCGCGCTGGCAAGACACGCCACCACGATTGCGACCCGACTTCGCAGCGGAGGCATGACTCTGCACATATGGCTGATACCGGCTGGGCGCCCTATTTGAAAATGCCCATGCGCCGCATGAAGACGTAGGCAAGACCGACCGACGCAGCCATCAGGCCCATGGCGTAAAGAAACCCCGTCTCGACGTCGGTGAGCGGCAACCCCTTCGTGTTCATGCCGAACACGCCGGTGATCAGCGTCGGCGGCAGCAGCAGCGTCGTCACGATGGACAGGGTGTGGAGATGGCGGTTGCTCTCCTCCTCGGTCTTGAAGTGCAGCTCTTCCTCGAGGAGACGGCTGCGCTCACGCAGCTCGACGATGTCGTGGTCAAGGCCATCGAGGCGCTGAGCGAGCTTGGCGGCGTGAAGCCGTAGACCCGGCGGGATATTCTCCGGGCTCTTCAGGTCGAGGCGGTGAAACAGGATGCGCAGGCCCGTGAGCTGCCGATGCAGCCGGACGCAGGTGCGACGAAGCCGGCTCAGGCTGCGGCGCATCTCCGGCTTGGCCTCATCGGCGGCGATACGCTCCTCGATGCCGTCGATGTCCTGGCCGATCTTGTCGGCCATGCGGTCCATGGTGTCGGCGACCTCGTCGACGATCTTCTCCAGAAGCGCCGCGACATTCTCGACGCGGTAGCCGCCCTCCAGCACCCGCCGCGCCGCGTCCGCCGAACACAGCGCCTGATGGCGGCCGCTGACAAGAAGCCGCTCCGTCATCGCAAAGCGCAGGAACGCAGTTTCCTCGGTCGGGCTCTCGATGTCGCGCACGAGGTCGGAAAACACGCCGTAGACGCAGTCATCGATGACATGGAGCTGCTGAAACGTGTCCTTGGACAGGAGCAGATCGCGCGCAAGCTGCGGCAGGCTGGACTCGGCGACCCAGGGCCGCGACCGCGCATCAGTCAGATTGAAATGCAGCCAGAGGCGGCCGTCATGCGTGAACTCGATCGGTTTGTCGATCGGCAGAGCCTCCGCGCTGCCGTCGCCGTGGAGGCGAAAGGCCCATACCAATCCCGGAATAGCGGATGCGGCATCCGAGAACGCGCTGACGATCTTTGCCGGCTCAGCCATGGCCAACCCCACGGTCAAACGATGTGATTTCTCCCGGCTGGCCAATGCCGCCCGCCGGGACCCGCGGGTACTCAAATACGTGTGTGTTACAGCTTGATGATGGGCCGCCCTACTCCGCCGCGAGACCCGTCGCGGCCGCGGCTTCCTTGACATAATCATGCACGACGCGGCCGAACGGCAGGGTCAGGTCGGCGATGTAGTGATGCGCGCCGACCACGCGTCGGACCGGGAAGTCCGCAACCGGCGCATTGACGTGGGGCACGAGGTGCAGCCGACCGGGCCCCATCCAGGAGCCCTTCGGAACGATGTCGGTGAGGTTGATCGCGACGAGCTGGCAGACCTCAAGATGGCCATCGACGCCCGGGATCATCTTCAGATTGATTTGCGTCTTCGACAGTGTCGCACGGGTGAGATCGCCGTTGCCGGCCATGCTCTCGTGCTTGTAACCCATCGTGCCCATGGCGACGAGCTGACCGGCATATTCCAGCGTGCCGGTCAGCGTGTCCTTGACGATCTCGAGCTTGGGATGGGCGTACTTCTTGGGAAAGCCCCAGATTTCGCGGCCCGCGGCGATCGGCGGATCGTCGTCGAGATACATCTGCGAGACGAAGTTGACCTCTTCGCCATGCAGGCGCGCCGGGATCACCAGGCCGGACTCGGTGTAGCTGCCGAAGCCGGAGGAATCCGGCATCCTGATCCACTCATAATGCACGATCGGCTGGTCGATCGGCTCCAGCGGCTCAGGCAGGCCACCGCGGATCAGATCCGGATCGGTCTCGTAGGTGATGACGAGAAATTCGCGGTTGATGAAGCTATACGGACCGGCGGGATAGCTGGGTCCGGCGGCCGGCATGGACGGGAGTCTCAGAACGTCTTCCCTGCGCATCGCTGATCTCCTGTGTGACGCTAATGTGATGTCCGCCTGGCAGCTACAAGCCTAACGCGAATTGCTAGCCGTCGTCATTGACTGCGGTGTGATGGATTTCCGTCAGGCGCGTGACCCTCCTGTCATGTCAGGCGCGACTGACCTGCATGCCCACGACGCATCGGCACCGCAACTGTCATCACGCCGTCACTGCCGGGCGCAATTGCTTGTTGTTCAAGCATGATCTTGTCGGAAGACCGCTGCGCACTTTTCCGGATCATGCTTGCCAGGAGACAGCGCCATGGACGCCCGCACGTCGCAACCGACTTATCAGACACATCAGCCTGCCTCGCGGGGCTGGCGGCCCGAGCGCTGCGATCGCGTCGCGCTGGTGCTGCAAGGCGGCGGCGCGCTCGGCGCCTATCAGGCTGGCGTCTATCAGGCGCTGCACGAGGCCGGCATCGAGCCGGACTGGGTCTGTGGCGTCTCGATCGGCGCGATCAACTCCGCCATCATCGCGGGCAACAAGCCGGAGAAGCGGCTCGATCAGCTCCGCATTTTCTGGGAGCGCATCACCAACCGCAAGATCTGGCACTACACACCGGATGGCGACGTCTTCCGCCAGTGGCGCAACCTCACCAGCGCGTGGATGACCTCGGCGATGGGGCAGCCCGGCTTCTTCACTCCGCACCAGGTCAATCCCTGGTTCAGCCCGGTCGGCGCCAGGACGGCGACCAGCTATTACGACACGACGCCTTCTGTCTCTTATACACATCCTCCGGCGCGCTGCCGCCGGCGCTGCCCATGGTCAGGATCGGCACCGATCATTTCTGGGACGGCGGCATCGTCTCCAACACGCCGCTCCAGCACCTGCTCGACCAGGAAGACGATCTCAACTCGCTGGTGTTCCAGGTCGACCTGTTCAGCGCGCGCGGCGTGCTGCCGCGCTCGATCCAGGACGTGATGGCCCGCCACAAGGACATCATGTATTCCTCGCGCACGCGCCACAACACCGACGTCTATCGCCGGACGCACAATCTGAAGGCCATGCTCTACAAGGCGCTGGCGAAGCTTCCCGACGAGCAATTGTCCGAGGATGAGCGCAAGCTCAAGGCGAACCTGCGTAACATGCCCGAGATCGCGATCCTGCATTTGATCTATCAGCAGAAGGCCTATGAGGGCGACGCCAAGGACCACGAATTCTCAGGTACCTCGATGCGCGAGCACTGGACGAGCGGCTACGAGGACACCAAGCGCACGCTGAAGCGCCGCGACTGGATCAAGATGCCCGAGGAAGGCATGGGTCTCGTCGTCCACGACGTGCACCGGGAGACGGAGAGCGCGTAAGGCCTGAAACTGCCTTCGCGCGTGCAGGAGCGCGCCCCCTTCGGGGACGCTCCGACCAAAAGTGTGAAAACAACCCCATGCACAGTAGCCGACGGCCGGCGGGGACGACTTTCGTATTTTACGAAATCAAGTGACACGTCGGGCAAATCAGGGGTATTATGGCATCATAGGGCATTGCGCATGACGCTCTTGCCCTAGGGCCCCACTTCCACATCAAGCGTCCTTGCCTGGGCGTCCGCGACGGGCGGTGCACGACACGAAGTCCAGCGGGTCGCTGGCGAGCACCTCGATTTCCGCCCGCTCCAAAGGCGTCAGCGCGGATCCGAAGCCGGGATCGGCCAGGCGCTGGCGCAAGACGGCGATGGCGGCCTGGTGGTCCGAGTTGGCATACGCCGTTGTTGCAACCATCAGACCAGGTTCGCCGAAGAAGCGATGAATGACCTCGCCCATACTTTTTCGATTCTTGAAATATTGCAGGATCATGGCATCCCGGCCGGCAGGAGACGACGCTCCGTTCACGAGTCGGGCGGTCGAGACGCTCACATCCAGATAGCGCGGCAGCGAGATCGTTTCGCCGGCCTTTGGCACCTCCGTGACGTAATGGAGGCCACGATCGCCAACCGTATAGCTGTCGGTCTGAAAGCACCGTGCCCGCCGGACTTCGGCGATCTGCTCATCCGCGGTCGGAACATTGCTGAACGTGCCGTTCGGCCGTCTCTTGACCCCGCTCTCCTGGGGGCCAAAGGGGATATCCGGCTGCAATTTCTTCATCAGCGTTACGAGAATGCCGGCATCGGAACTGCGGGCCGCGAGCATGTTCTCGATCGCTTCCTGGTCGCATCCAGCCGGCGGCGCACTCCTGAGCCCCAAGGCCCCGCCGATTCCCTGTCTCTGGCAACGCGCCCCCTCGCCTACCGCCGCGAAAAAGGTTCGCAGCGACCCGGGGTCGAGGGCCCGCACGAGCGCGGAGGGCCTGGTGAGGTCGGCGCTGTGGGCCCACAGAAACAGGCAGATCGCGGCGACTGCGCCAACCGTCATCTCGCGCGTCAGCCCGAGCCGATTGAAATTGGCATCGAATGATGCCGGCGAGGTCGCGAGACTGGCCTCGCGCAGTGAACCGCGCAGACCCGTGACGTCGAAAGCGGATGCCGACCTGCGACCGAAGCTGGCCGCGGCACGAATTTCCTGCGGCCTTGTGTCGCGCCGCGCAGGCGCGATCAGGGCCATCGAACCTGTGACGGAGACGATCGCCGCGATCCGCTCGGCGATCGTGGGATGCGTGGCGAAAGCTCCCTTGTGCGCGCCATCGATCATCATGGCGTCCTGGCCGGCCGCGAGGCCCGGTATTGCACTGCGCCCCTCGATGCGTTGCAGCGCCGAGACGAGCGCGGCAGGATTCTGGGTCAGCCGGACGGCTTCTGCATCGGCGATGAATTCGCGTGCCGACGCTATCAGCAGCCGCACGAGGTGACTTCCGTCATGCGCCAGACGGTGCAGGAACCAGAAGATGAGAATGAGCACAACCATTATCGGAAATACCAGAGCCAAAACCGGCAGTGCGAGAGCCTGCGAGATCCGGTTGGCCTGCATCCAATTGCTGCGAGGCTGCAACAGGCTCAGCGTATCGAGGCAGACGTTCGTAGCCGCGATCAGCCGGATGTCTCCGTTGACCACGTGCATGATTTCATGCGCAGCGACCGCCGCGAGCTCATCGTCGTCAAGTGCGTCGATCAGGCCCTTGGTGAAGACCAGCACGGCATCCTTCTGCCGGATGCCGCAGGCAAACGCGTTCAGCGCCGGACTGTCGATGACGGCGACATAGGGGGTCGGCAGGCCGGCCGCGATCGTCAGCGGTTCGACGATACGGCAGAGCCGCGGCTCGTCCTGATCGTCCACGAAGCGAAATTCCGTTCTTCGCCTGATGGTGCGGACGTGCCATGCCATCTGCACCGCAAACAGCAAGGCGCCGACGATCGTGACGACCGGCACCCAGCGGATGAAATAGCCGGTCCATCCATAGAGCGGCGCATGCTCCGGATCGTGCATGGCCAACGGCAACAGCAGCGCCAGCATGGCAAGCAGGTGAAACGCCAGCACAAAGCCCGCGAAGAGCAACAGCGAGCGCGCGTCATTGCGACTGACGTGGCCGTAGAGCCCGTTCACCGGCATGGCGAATCCCCGTATTTCGATCAGAATTTGACCGCGAGAGGTTCGTCGATCAGAACGCGTTCGATACCGAGATCGTAGGGCGTGCGCGCGTCCATCTTGAACAGACGGCCGATATAGCTGCCGGGAAACTGGCGCAGCGTGGTGGCGTATTCTTCGACGGCGAGGTTGTAGAAGCGGCGCGAGGCGGTGATGCGGTTTTCGGCGTCGACGAACTCGCGCCGCAGCTCGGCGAAGTGGGTGGACGCCTTGAGCTCTGGAAAGTGCTCGGCCATGCCGATCAGGGCGTTGATGTTTTGCGTCAGATTGTTCTCGGCGCTGAGCCGCACGTCCGGGCCGGCTGCAGAGAGCGCTTCGGCGCGGGCCTTCGTAACGCCGAGCAGAATGTCGCTTTCATGTTTGACGAAACCGCGCACCGTCTCGACCAATGGCGGGATCAGATTGTGGCGATGCTTGAGATGAACGTCGATGTCGCCGAACGCAGTTTCGCAGCGCTGATCGAGCGCGACCAGACGATTATGCGTCGCATAGGCGACGTAGGCAGGTATCGCAATCGTCATCAATAATGTCGCCAGGCAAATAAAAATGACCGTCAATAGCATGACCCGCTCTCCCTTGGGGTGCATCCCAAGGTAGCGTCAGGCGGTTGCGGAAACGTTGCAAAGAACAGCTAAAATTTGCTGAAAAGCATAAGGCCACCTTAAATGGATCGGGTGTCTACTCGACGCGGATTTTCACACAGGGGTTTTGTCCATGGCTGAATCGATTTTCGCGCGTGTGTCCCGTCTGCTCTCGGCGACCGTCGAGGACACTGTCGACCGTATGGAGCAGGCCGGCAGCGATGCCGTGATGCGCGAGGCGATCCGCGAGGCGGATCGTGCGATCGATCAGGTGAAAGCGGAGCTCGAATCCACGATGGCGCGCCGGCTGCAGGCCGCCCGTCAGCAGAAGATGCTCGGCGAGCGTGTCGAGGAGCTCACCGCCAAGGCCCAGTTCGCCGTGAACCAGCAGAGGGATGATCTGGCCGAAGCCGCGTTGTCCCGCCAGATCGATTTCGAAGCACAGGCCAAGAAGCTGGACGCCGTGCAGGAACAGGCGCGTGAGCTGGAGAAGCGTCTGGAAGACAGTCTCGCCGCGCTGCACGCCCGCAAGCGTCAGATGGAGGACACCCTGCAGGCCTTCCTGATTTCGCGGCAGCAGGCTGCGCTTGGCGGCGATGGCCCGGCTCAGCCCAACCGCTCCGCAGAGAAGAAGCTCGATGCGGCCGAACAGGCCTTTGATCGCGCCATGGTCGGGGCCGGCGGCGTAGGTTTCACTCGCACCGACGCCAGCACGATCAACCGCGTCGCCGAGATTGATGGCATGCAGAAGAGCGCGACGGTGGCCGAGCGGCTGGCCGCGCTGAAAGCCGGTCAGGCCGCCTGATGATCCGCAAACCGCCAGCATCATGGGATCGGATCGACGAAGGCGCAGCCGTCAGAACGATCCGCACAGCTTCCGCCGTCGCGACCACGGGCGTCGGCGTCGCGCGTCGCAGCGGACAGGCCGTCATTGGCCTGATCTGTTTCTTCTTTGCAATCATGTGGGGCTTTGCCGCGATTGGCTCCGGCCTCGGGGGCAGTTTTCCAAGCCTGATCGGCATTGGAGCGATGGCTGCCTTCATGTTCTGGCGGGGCCGTCGCGCTTTCGCGAAAGCGCGGGGCGAGTAAAGTTCAATCGCCGTCAGAACGAAGTTTTCCGTGGCGCAACAGCCTTTTGCGTCACGGCCTGATCGTCATGTTCGCCGGCGGGCCCGGCGTCCTCAGCGGCTCCGCCAGCCGCGCGAACTCGCACAGCAGGGACCGCGTCTTGCGGGGGTCGATGATCTCCTCGACCCAGAACTTTTCGGCGGAGCGGAACGGCGAGCGCAGCTTGTTGAGGCGGTCCTCGATCTCCTTCAGCTTCGCCACTTTGTCCTCGGCCGCGTCGATGTCGGCGCGATAGGCCGCCTCGATGCCGCCTTCGAGCGGCAGCGAGCCCCAATAGGCCGACGGCCATGCATAGCGGATCGAGAAGCGATCGGCCGGCTGATGCACGACGCCGGCTACGCCAAAGGCGTTGCGCAGGATCACCGTGCACCAGGGAACCGTGGTCTGATTGACCGCGGCCATGGCGCGCACGCCGTGGCGGATCGTGGCCGCTTTCTCGGCGTCCAGCCCGATCATGAAGCCCGGGCAATCCATGAGATAGACGATCGGCAGATGGAAGGTTTCCGCAAAATCGACCCAGCGCACCACCTTCTGGCAGGCATCCGCGGTCCACGAGCCGCCATAGTGGAAGGGATCGCTGGCGAGCAGCATCACCGCCCTGCCCTCGAGCCGCGCGAGGCCAACGATGACCGGCTTGCCGAAATTGCTGGCGACCTCGAAGAACGAGCCCTTGTCGACGACGGACTCGATGATGGGACGCATCTTGTAGACCTGCCGCCGACTCCGCGGCACGGCCTTCGTCAAGCCTTCGTCAGTACGTTCCGGGTCATCATGGCAAGGCAGCGTCGGCGGCAATTCGTAGACCGACGCCGGCAGATAGGACAGGAAGCGCCGCGCGCAGGCGAACGCCTCAGCCGCAGTCTCGACGGCATGATCGACCGCGCCAGCGCGGGTCTGGATTTCGGCGCCGCCGAGATCCTGCTTGGACAAATCCTGCCCGAGCCGCTTCACCACCGGCGGGCCCGCGACGAACATCGCGGACGCTTTGGTCATGATGGAGTAGTGGCTGGCGGCAAGCCGCGCGGCGCCGAGGCCTGCGACCGAACCGAGCCCCAGCGCCACGACCGGCACGCGCGCAAGGTTCTCCGTCGTGAAGCGGTACCAGCGCGTGCCGCCGATACCGCCCGGCAGGTTTGCCGCGCCCTTGGTCTCGATCGTCTTGACCGAGCCGCCGCCGCCGGAGCCTTCGATGATGCGGATGATGGGCAGACGGAAGTCGTGCGCCATCTCCTCCGCCATCAGTGGCTTGGCGGAGATCGACGCATCCGCCGAGCCGCCGCGCACGGTGAAATCGTCGCCGACCACCACAACGGTGCGGCCGTCGACCCTGGCGCGGCCGAACACGCAGTTGGCCGGCGTCACATGCTTGAGCTCGCCATGCGCATCGTATTCACCGATGCCGGAGACGGCACCGATTTCGTGAAAGCTGCCTTTGTCGATCAGCCCGTCGATACGCTCCCGAACAGTCAGCCGGCCCTGGTCATGCTGTCGCTTGACCTTGTCAACGCCGCCCATCTCCCGCGCGAAGGCTTCGCGCCGGGCGAGCTCGTCGAGTTCCGGCTTCCAGTTCATTCAGTCCCTCCGGCGCGATCGGCTTGTTATTGTTTCGCACGGCCATCGCGATCGGCTTGCGCTCGAGACGGTTGTTGAGGAAGTCGCCCTCGGCGCCTTCGAGCAGGTCGCCGACCGCCTTGCCGAGCTTGACCATCAGCGGCGCGACCTCGCTGTGCAGCCGCTCCTCGTCATACATCGCCGCCAGGAGGCCGATCGTGACCACCACGACGGTCTGATATTGCGGCGACCACATCGGTACCGCGACGCCATTGATGTGCGGGCTCCACAGGCCGCAGGTCACGACATAACCGTGCTCGCGCAGGAACTGGCGATTGGCCTCGATGCGCGGTTTCAGCAGCCGGGCCGCCTCCGGCGCCTCCCGCTCCATTTCCGCAACCAGGGCATCGCCGATCTCCGGCTGCAGCGCCGCCGTATAAGCGGCGCCCGCGGCGGTCGAGGCCATCGCGATCCGGCTGCCGGTTCCTTCGTGCAAACCGAGCGCGCTCGCCGAGCGGGCAAACTCGAGATAGACCAGATGGAACCGATCGGGGATGACGAAGCCCACCGTTCCCGGCAATTGCTCGGCGACATCCTCTAGCCGCAGGCGAATGAGGTTGCGCAGCTGCGCGCCCTTCATCATCGAGGCGCCCATCGCGACCGCGCTCGGCCCAATCCGGTATTTCTGATCGCGCGGCAGGTACACGAGCTGCCCCATGCGCGTCAGCGTGTGCGTGAGCCGCGACACCGTCGAGCGCGGCAGGCCGCAGCGGTTGGAGATTTCGAGATTGCCGAGCCGCGCCTCGTGGCCCTCGAAGCATCGCAACACATCGAATGCGCGCGATACCACCTGGATGACATCACTTTCGCCAGCTTCGCCAGCGAGCACGCCTTGCCTACTCAACCGCTCAGAACGTCGTCCCATGTTCCCTACCACTGTGTTTCGCTCTGCGGAATTAAATTCCGCTTGAAGGACACGCTACCTCAGGCATCTTGCGACGACAACAAAAAGGCGATTGGCATGCCAGAAATTAAGATCGTCACGGAAGTCGCAGGACGCATCTGCGCGATTCCCGTCGAAGTTGGGAAAAGCGTCGCGGATGGCGACGACGTTGCATTCGTCGAAGCCATGAAGATGGAGATCCCGGTGCCCTCACCTTCGGCAGGCACGATCACATCGCTCCTCGTCAAGCTTGACGACGTCGTCGCCGAAGGCCAGGCGATCGCGATCATCGCGAGCTGAGGCCACGATCAGCATCGCGATCGCGGCAATCTGCTCGAACTGAAGGACGAAATCTTTCGTCGAGTCGCTAGTGACCGAATTTCCGGCGGCTCAGCGCACTTCCGGACGGGTTGCATGCGCCCTGATGGCGTTGCACAAGGAGGGTATGACACCGCTATCATCGCCAGCCAGCGCCTGGACACAATCGAAGCCGCCTCTGCTGCGGTTCCTCGACACTTGCCACGCCGAATTCGCCGCGGAGCCCTCCGGCGCGGTCGCCGACTACATCCCCGAACTCAGCAAGGCCGATCCTGCCCATTTCGGCATCAGTCTCGCGACGCTGGATGGCCATGTCTACGAAGTCGGCGACAGCCGGGTGCCCTTCACCATCCAGTCGATGTCAAAGCCGTTCGTGTTCGCACTGGCGCTCGACATGCTGGGCGCGGCGCGGGTCGAGAGCGCGATCGGCGTCGAGCCCTCCGGCGATCCCTTCAACTCGATCCGGCTCAATGCCGAGAACCACCCGTTCAACCCGATGGTCAATGCCGGCGCGATCGCCTGCACCGGGCTGATCCACGAGGGCAAGAGCGAGGCAGCGTTCGAGGAGATCCGAAGGGCGCTCGGCCGCTTTGCCGGCCGCGAGCTTGATGTCGACGAGTCCGTCTACACGTCCGAAAGCCAGACCGGCGACCGTAACCGTGCCATTGCCTATCTTCTCAAGACCAATGCGGTCATCACGGATAATGTCGCTGAAGTGCTCGACGTCTATTTCAGGCAATGCGCCGTGCTCGTCACGGCGCGCGACATCGCAGTGATGGCGGCGACGCTCGCCAATCGCGGCGTCAATCCGGTCACCGGCGAGCAGGTGATGACACCTTACGCGATCTCGCGGACGCTGTCCGTGATGACGTCGTCGGGGATGTACGATTATGCCGGCGAATGGATCTACCGGATCGGCATCCCCGCCAAGAGTGGCGTCGGTGGAGGCATCCTCGCGGCCCTCCCCGCTCGGCTCGGCCTCGGTAGCTATTCGCCGAAGCTCGACAAGCACGGCAACAGCGTGCGCGGCATCAAGGTCTGCGAGGCACTGTCTTCTCACTATGACCTGCACATGCTCAACCGTAGCGACGACGCACGCAACGCGATCATCGCGGACTATCACATCGGTCAGAGCCCATCCCGCCGCGTCCGTCGCCTCGGGGAACGCGAGATCCTCGCAGCGCACGAGGACGAGGTCCGGGTCATCGAGCTCGTCGGCACCTTGTCGCTCTCGGCCGTCGATTACGTCTCGCGGCGGCTCGCCGCGCAGCCGCGGCCGCAGCTCGTGATCTTCGACCTGCACCGCGTCACCTCGACGACGCGCGCTGGCGCGCGGCTCGTGGCGGAGGCCTTCGAAGATCTCGCGGCGCTGAACGTCACCGTGGTCCTCTCCGGCGTCCAGCGCAGCTCGCGGGAATGGACCGCACTTCGCGAATGGACGGCAACGCTGAAGAACGTTCGCGACTTCTACCTGCTCGACACCGCGATCGAATGGGCTGAAGACCAGATCGTCTATCGCTATGGCGGAGCGATCGATTTTCACGAGACCACGGAACTGGTCGAGCAGCCGCTGCTTGCGGGCCTCGATGAGGAAGAGTTAGCCGACCTCGGCTCGCTCTGCACGATCCGCACCTATCAGACCGGCGCGAAGATCGTCGCGGCCGGCGATCCCGCCGATTCCCTGTTCTTCCTGCGCAGCGGCGCCGTGCACGTCACGCTGCCCGACGGCGTTCGCCTGGCAACGCTGACGGCCGGGATGGCCTTCGGCGAGATGGCGCTGCTGGAATCGACCCGCTCCGCCGATGTACTGGCCGACATGGCGGCGACCGCCTTCGAGGTGCCGCTGAAGGATTTCGAGCGTTTTCGTCAGCAGCATCCGCACGCCAGCGAGCGCATCATGCGTAACCTCGCACAGCTCCTCGCCGACCGGCTGATCGTCGCCAACACCAAGGTGGATATCCTGACGTCGACGTAAGGCTGCTCAGGATTGTCGGGCACGTGTTTCTCGGCCGCCATCCATCGGCCTCACCCGCTTCCAGAGGGGCCCCTCAGGAAGAGGTCCGTCTGATTGGTCGCACGGAAGCAATCGTCTAGCGGCTCGCCGCCTCACGCAGGCGCCGGTTGACCTTGGCTGCGCTTGCTTCAAGCAATTCGGATGGCTTCTGGCCAGTCGCCGCGCACAGGCATGCCCAGTAATAGATGACGTCGCCGAGCTCATCGACGAGACCCGCCTGATCGAGCCAACTATCGCGCAGCAGCTTCTTGATGTGCTCGGCGACTTCGCCGGATTCGCCGGCGAGACCAAGACCGAGATAGGACAACCGCTCGTTCGACGGATGTTCATCGACTTTCGCAACCGTTGCGGCCCAGGCCGCATATTCATCGATTGTCATCGGCAATCCTCAACGGTTCTTTCGGATCAGCCTACGACCTCCGTCACCGGCTGGAGGTCGATCTCGAACGTCTCAAGAAATTTCGACGTCATGATGTAGAAGCCGACCGCAAGCTGCAACTCGACCAGCGCACCCGGTGTGAGCTTTGCGGCGATTGCCCTGAAGGTCGCGTTCGTCGGCTTGTTCAGCTTGACGATCTCGTCCGTAAAGGCGAGCGCCGCGCGCTGCGTCTCGGTAAAGCATGTCGCCGCCTGCCAGTCGGAGAGCGCCTCATTCTGCTCGTCGGTGACGCCGACATTCTTGCCGATGCGCCTGTGCGCGATGACTTCGTACGGCGCGTCGCAGAGAATTCCGGTCCGTGTGATCGCAAGCTCCCGCACGATCGGGTCAAGCTCGCCCCGGCTCCGGATCGCGCCGCCCAGCCGGCAGTACTGCACGAAATAATCGGGCGAATGCGACATCATGCGAAAGATATTGGCGTTGCGATTCTTGGCCAGGATATCGCGCGTGCGCTCGGACGCCTTGGAAGGATCGGCGTAGTCGATACGGGCCATCAGCCACCTTGCGTATTGGTCTTGTTGCGGTTTTTGCCGGCAGTTTCTCGAGACTATTCTTGCACCGACGCAAGAGCAACATCATCGAGTCAAATTGCCGCCGTATTGCTGAACGACCTTGCAACCGTCGATATTCGCCGCGTGGGGACAAATCGCAGCGAATACTCGAGGTGGGGTGTTCCGAGTAAAAAATATGACCGTCGTTTGCGCAGCGCGCGCAACGATGAGTCACGCCCAAGTCTAGGGAGTAAACCGCATGAAGGTAGCCACCAGGAGGGCGGCCTCGGAAGCGTTCGCGCATATGCTGGCGGTGACGGCGATGCTCGTCATCGCCAGCATATTGTTCTACGGGCGCTGAAAGAAATTTCGTCGTTCCGGGGTGGTGCGTACGGGACTGCGCGAAGCGCGCGGCCCGGTAACCAGACCCAGAATTCCGTTCCAGGTTCGGTCCGTTCGACCGCCCCCGAATGACGAAAACCAGTAGCTAAACTTTGGTGAAAAACGGCACGAGCTTCCCGGCAAACGAAGCGAACTGCGCGGTGACCTCGTCGCCGATCGCAAGATCCTTCCCACCGTGAGCCATCATGCGAAAGCCCTCGACACAGTCGACGAGCAGGATGTTGTAGGGCACATGCACGCGCGACTCCGGCGTGGCCGCGCGGCAGACGAGCGTCGTTGCATAGACCCTGCCCAAGCCGCTCGCGCGATGCTCCCGCGGATCAGGCGCACCACACGCCGCACAGAAGGCGCGATGGAAATACTGCACGCCGCCGCACGATCCGCAGCATTGATAGACGATCGCCGCCTCGCCCTTGGTCCAGTCCGCAATTCGCGCGCTCATCGCACCCGCTCCAGGAACATGCTGACATGCGAGGACAACACGCCGCCATCTCCATGCAGCAGCGCGATCGAGGCGTCGCGGACCTGACGATTGCCTGCTCGCCCGGTCATCTGGAGATGCGTTTCGACCAGATGCGCCATCGCGCCGCCGACGCCGCAATGGCCGTAGCTGAGGAGTCCGCCATGGGTGTTGAGCGGCATGCGTCCGTCGCGGCTGAAATATCCGGACCGCACGCGCGCGGCGGCTTCGCCGCGTCCGGCAAGTCCGAGGTCTTCGAGCAGCATCGCAAGTGTGATGGTGAAGCTGTCATAGACTGCGGCATACCGCACATCCGATATCGCAAAGCCTGAGGCCTGTTTCGCGCGCGCAATCGAAATCTCGGCGCCGAGCTCACTGAGCGCCGGAGCTGCAGTGACATGCTGATGGGTATGCGCCTGGGCGCAGCCGCGGATCCGCACGCCGGCTTCGCCTGTCCGCTCGCGGCTGATCACGAACGCGGCGCCGCCGTCGGACACCGGGCAGCAATCGAGGAGTTTTAACGGCAGCGCCACGGGCTTGGATGCCATCACGTCGGCAACCGTGACCGGCTCATGGAATTGCGCGCCGGGATGGGTGCAGGCGTGCGCGC
>NZ_JBANBK010000061.1:0-52570 GCF_053572325.1 Bradyrhizobium sp. UFLA05-112
AGTGTACGGAGGCGAACAGATCGGTGACCCTGCGTTGGTCTATGATCATTCGCTTGGCCTGCAGCCAAGCACCTCCAACGGCCCCGGCCTCACGCAACCCCTAAGCCCCCCGGCCGGGGCCGTCTTTGACTAAGGTCAAAGCCCCGTATGCGGCGCGTCTGCCTTCAAGAGTCGCACATAGGCCCCGCTCTCGTGCAGCTCGAGCCAACCCCGCTCGACCGCCATCTTAATGCCGGCGCCGAAGGCTGCTGCCCTTAAGCGTGTAGAGGAACGGCGCGTTTATCTTCTCGATATGGACGCGGCCGACTTGCACGGGCTCGATGCCGGCAGCGAGTTCGACGAGCTTGCGGGCAGCGGCTTCCGGATCGGCGAAGGGACGTTCGGCGGTGAGCTTCATGCGGCGGTCGGTCGGTGTACGGCGAGGGTGTGGGAATCGATGGTGTGGCTGGTGACTACCTCGCCACAGAAGCACCGAGCAATCCCTTCCGGCCGTTGTGAAGGCAAGGGGAGCGCCAGAGCATGCATCCGGTCCTTCCAGGCGATCCAGTCGCGCTGACGGCGCCAGGCCTCATAACCGGCCTCTGTGCGCGCGCTGCGCGAAGTGATGGACCGGAATCCCGTTGCAGGTGAGCGTGAGCCAGCCGGGCGGATCTATGGCCGGCGCGGCAACGACTGGCAAATATTCGATTGCGGTAACTGAAAAACAGGAAGAGACTTTCACGGTCGGACCCAACAAGCCCCCCACGGCTATCACCGAAGGAGGAGGGAATGACCGCTCATAAAAATTACGGATGGAAGCCGGCCACTGCCGCCCAACGTGAGGCGCACAGGGTCTTCAAGGAAACCGACGCCAAAGTAGCGATGTCCGAGTATGAACGCATCCAAGCGGCGTTTCATGCAAACCGCGAGAGGTTAAAGTCTGAACGACTTGCTCGCGAGGCCGAAGCGGCGGCTCGGAGGCACCAAAACCTGATCACGGCCCACTCTCCGAATGTGCATGGCGGTCTGCGGCACCGCTAATACGGGCATTCAAATTATCAATCTCTTGAGAGACTTGAACGCGCGATAGCTACGGCGCGCGCCCATTCCGGCCGGTCGTGCTCTTTCTTCGGCAGCGCGGCGATGTACTCGCCGGCATCGCGCAGCGCGGGGCCTGTAAGGCGCGCAAGGCAACGCCGTCCGCACGGAGGAGAGTTTTTATTAACGGCGCAGGCATCGGCAGATTATCAGGGAGGCTGCCGCCGGGCTTAGAGCGGGAGTTGAGCTGATGGGAGATCCGGGCCTATTGTACTGCGTTGCTGGGGACCGTGGCCCGATGGAGGGTGGTTCAGATGAAGATGCTTTTCACATCTCTGGTCGGCGTTTCGCTCTTCGGATTCGCGGTGACCGCTCAGGCGGACACGATTTACCCGAGGAAGCGATGTCGTGTGTACGATGACACCTCATTCATTCAAATTCCCGGCCAGTGCGGAACCATTCTGCCATACTACCCCCGCAAACTATTTGTCCATTCCTGGTGGAGGCAGCCTCGTGTTTGAGCGCTGGTATTGAGCACGACAACCCGGAAGGACCGCGAATACCGGCGATGATCAGCTAATGAGGAAGTTGAAAGCTGCATCACCTGGTCGAGCATTCTAGGATCTCTTCGACTTCAACCCGATCTTGGATGAGCCGCTATTGTTTTGGTGCCTCGGAAGGTGCTTCTGGCGCCGGGGGCTCGGCGGCCGGTGTGGTGCCTCTGAGTTCTGACGGAGCCGCACAATCGCCGGCCCAAATCTTGGTGCCCTTTACCGTGCCAACTAATTTGCAACCCATCGGTGCTCGCGGCTTTACCTGGGCTGCCGGTCTTTTGGCCACTCTCGGTGGAGCAGTCTGAGCTAACGCGCTAGTCGCAAAGAGCAGCAACGCGATGAGTCCGATTAGCGGCTTCATGGTCTTCCCCAATCAGTTCCTGTTCGCCTTCAGCCCGAGCGTGACCAGCCCATCGCGCCTATGTCCACACAGATCGCATAAACAATCACAAATGTATCGCGCACGCGACATGATTGAGTTGGCCCACAGGCTTGCACCGCGGTCTGTTTCGAGGGGGGCGGAGGCATGGGACCGCATCTCATTGCTATGGGAGTTTCATTCGACGTGGGCATGGCAACTCGCGATTGCGCAGTCGATCTTTGGCAGGGGAATCGAATGATCGCGAAATATTCAGCCCGACAGTGAGGCAGAGGAGGCATCAACGGTAACCCATCGCAGACGACACCGGCTTGTTCCAGTTGAAGTCCGGCCGGACATCAGCACCGCTCCTGCCGCAGGCAGAACAGGTGAACCTCGGCTCGATGTCGGACAGGTGCACCTCGTTCGGCCAGCGATCGGCATTCATGGCCACGTTGTGGCTGCAACGATAGTCCGAGCAATAACCAGGAGGTCCTCGTACACCCATATCGCGCATGTCGCCGAAAGTGATCTTGACTGGGCGGTGACCAGACGGTGTGCCGGCTCAATCACTGTGTGCGGCCCCTGCGTCGCCATCTAAAACGTGATTGCGAACAGCACAAAGGCCGAGATCCCGTTCGTCGACCTCGAATGCTGCGTTTCCGCTCTTATCTGAACGTCACGACGTTGTGGCGATCTGGTCAAGCGCCATCAGCTCGGCAGGATGTGTCGGGATACCACCTGTTATTGAGTTTCGCCCGCAGCGCGTCGCTGGCGTCACGCATGAACAAGACGAAATCAGCCTGCATGACGTCTTCGAAACTGATGCCGGCGATTTTAGCCCGCTCCTTTAGCAGGTCAGCATGCAGAGACGTCCGATTGAGTGAAAGTCGCCGCTTTCGAACTTCCAAGCTAGTGAGGGAGCAACAAAACATCGAAATGCCTTGTACAGGCTGATGTGAGTGCTCTTGGATTGCACCTACATAGACTCCGCCGGTGATCAAGTGATCTAATGACGCGAACCTCTCATACTTGAGAAGGACCGCAGCCGTATAAATGAAGAGTTCGTGGATAATGAATTTGAAGTTGTCGAACCAATCCTTCGAATAAGAGTTCAAGTTCTTGGGAGGGTAGCTGTAGGGCAGTACGGACTCGAAGAACCTCTTGATCAACGTGATTGCGTCCTCGGTCGGATTGTTCCTCGCAAGCGCAGTGAGGACGCGGACAAACTCGTCACGATAGGGGAGGAAAGACTCGATCGATGCGATTATTGCGTCATCGAACGGGTCAGATTTCGTGTCTACTCGCAGCGCCTCGAAGTTCTCAGCCAGCACTTCGAGATAGCCACGTAACGACGCGTCGCTCTGCGGCGAGCCTCGTTGAAGGAGATCTATTGTACGTGCGGCTCTTGACCTCGTCGGCAACGACACCGAGGTTTCTTCGATATATACTGGTGGTTTGCCAACTTGAGGCTTAGGAAAAAGAGGCTTGCCAAAAATCCAGCGAACCAATTGCTCGAAGTTCTCCGGATAGATCTCCTCGTTACTTAGATCGATGAAGATGCGCGAACCATAGTAGGTAGGTAGATAGGCTTTTCCTTCCGCGTCAACCTCGGAGATCACGGCCACAAATTTGTCCTGATCAGCCTTGGCGTAGATCTTGGGTGAGATGATTTGCGTCTCGGTGCCGACGCCACCACGCCGGTCGTCGGCGCGTTCCGCATAGAGACGATCCGAAACGATAACGACCTTCTGCACCTCCGGATCGGGGACCATCCTTTCCATGAAGGCGATCGAGTCGTGCCCCTCTTTGAGATCCCACTTGTCCAAAATGGCATCGACGCCGCTTTCACGTAGCTGCGTGGCTAGATCAACCACCCACTGCTGATGTTCGGGCGAAGTCCAGCTATATGAAACGAACACTTTGGGGGCTGACATAAGGGGGCTCCACGAATCAACGCCTGATCGTGGCATGATCGGAACGCACGCAGCATTCTACTGCGGGCATTTTCCGCCTTATTCACGCGACCAGTCGGGCGGAAGCTTCGACTAAATCTGGACCGCAAGCCGGCTAAGGCTTTTCACGGGCCGTGGGTCCAGTGGTCGGGAAGCCCTCGACAGCTGGCGCGGCGCTGGCCGCATGTCTTGAGCAACGTTGTCGATCCCGGTTGGGTGTGCTCAAGGATCGGCGGCCCTGGGGCGCCGGTAGATCTCGCGACGAGACAACGAACCCAGACTTGCCGGGTCGTAAGCGACGAACCGGCCGCCTTGGTCAGCGGTCGTTATTGGCATCATCTTCAGCAGGAGCAGCCGGCCGATGAGCTCCGGCATCGAGGCGGGGATATTCTCCCGTAGCGAACTCAGCCGTTGGCATTCGTGATCGGCAGTATCCGATCCGTGCGTTCCATGGCCGGCAACTTTGTCAGCCATGGTCGGTAGATTCGTTGTGCGGGCCGACATTCCATTATTTCATTTAGGGACTTGAAGGTGTCCGCGAGCTGCTTGCTTCCCATGTGCTTCCCAGCGCCTTCTTATCGGGAAGCTCCTCACTGTAAGTTACTATGGTTTAATGAGAATTTACGCACATCAGCCGGCGTCAGCGCGTGTCCGGCTATCACATGGCGGTCGTCGCCGGCGTCGTGTTCTTTGCGGTACGCGCGCTGCTGGCGCTGATCCCGGGATTTGCAGTGGGCTATCCGATCAAAAAATGGTCCGCTGCGGCAGCACTGGTGGCTGCCGCGTTCTACCTGCTGCTGTCCGGCGCGGAGGTCGCAACACAAAGATCGTTCTTCATGACGGCGGTGGTGCTGATCGCGGTGATGGTCGATCGTCGCGCCATCACTTTCCGCACGCTCGCGGTGGCCGCGATGATCGTGCTCGCTGTCGCGCCGGAGGCGTTGGTGCATCCGAGCTTCCAGATGTCGTTCGCGGCGACGCTTGGTCTCGTCGGGCTGGTGCAGATCGGCATGCCGAACCTGTTGGCCTCGCCCGATCACTCCGTCACTGCGCGCATCGCGCTGTGGGGCGGCCGCGAGCTCGTCATGCTGCTGATGGCCTCGCTGATCGCGGGGCTCGCGACGACGCCCTATGCCGCCTTCCATTTTCATCGCGTCACGCCCTACGGCGTGCTCGCCAATCTCGCGGCGATGCCGGTGGTCTCGGCGCTGGTGATGCCGGCCGGACTTTTGGGGCTGATCGCAGCGCCGTTCGGGCTTGATGGCGTATTCTGGTGGCTGATGGGGATCGGCATCGACTGGATGGTCGTTGTGACGCGCTGGGTCGCGGCGTTGCCTGGCGCCGTCGGCCGCATCACCGCCTTCGGGACCGGCCCGTTGACTGCCGCCAGCATTGGTCTCGTTCTGATGGGCCTGTTGCGCACGCCGCTGCGCTGGGTGGGCGCCGTCGTGCTGACGCTCGCAATCGGTTGGGCGCTGCACGTGCGCCAGCCCGACATCCTGATCGCAGGCGACGGCCACAGCATCGCGGTGCGCGGCAAGGGCGGCCAACTGCACCTGATCCGAACCGGCAAGGACAATTTTCTTCTCAAGGAGTGGCTTGCATCTGATGCTGATCCGCGCGGCGCGACTGATGCGTCGCTCGCCGATGGCGTCTCATGCGACGAAGGCGGTTGCGTGACGCCGCTCGCCGATGGTCGCCTGGTCGCGCTCTCGTTGCGTATCGACGCGCTGGCGGACGATTGCAGCCGCGCCGCGCTGGTGGTGACGGCGAAGCCTGCAGCAGCCGGTTGCGCGGCGATGGTCGTGGATCGCGAGCGTCTGAAGACGCAGGGCGCACTCGCGCTATCGCGCGATGGCGACGGTTTCACGCTGCAAACGGTGAAAGCAAGGAGCGCAAACCGCCCCTGGTCGCCGGCCGGGGCCGGCGATAGCGATTTCGAGCTCAGCCTCGCACCGCGGCCGGCTACTCCACGCAGCAAGGATGCTACGCCATCGGAGGCCGACCTGCAGGCCGAGGATTGAAAGACGCGTCAGCCGATCGGCAGGCGTGTCGTGGGCGTCGTGGTCGTGTGCTGCTCGACGGCGGGCTGCTCTGTCTTCTCGCCGAGCGGCTGCGTCACCGGCAATTGCAGAACCGTGGCACGCTGTCCCTCGACGAGCTGCGTTACCAGCACGTAGTTGCCGTCGGGGAATTCGATCGCATCATGATGACGATCGGGAATGTGCGGATCGACCTTACCGAACTTGCCGACGCGGGAATTGACGGTGCGCGTCCAGATCCAGCGATTGTCGTAGCGGACGTTGTCGGCGAAGGCGAGCTCGGTGCCTGGCAGGAGGCAGACGGCAACCGAGAGATCACGCTCCGACGCAAATCCACGCGTCGAGGTGCCGCGGAAGGTTGTCGTGACGATCGTCTCGCCGACTTGAGCGGGGCGGGTCGCAACGGCATGTAGGCTGTAGTCACACATCGGAGTGCTCCTCATGCGAGATAGCAGGTCCGCGCCCCCCCGGAGGCGCAGGCCTCTACCAGAGTTGGAAGCCTACGAGTGTATCGCGTTTGTGGGCAAATCTGCGGCCCGTCTGCGCATCGCCCGATCACATTATCTTTCCCGGCAAACGAGGAACAAAGCCTCTCGCCGAGACTCTATCTTGGTTCACATCATTCACTCACGCGAGCTTCCATCAGCGCCGGCAGCGGAGTACCCTGAAGAGGGCCAGCTCGCCTGCGGCGCAGGTGCGATCGCATTGTTGGAATTGCGGAATGGCGCGCTGGTTGCCGCCGCGTGCTCTGCCTTTCGGGCGGCGTGGCCTTTCGGGCGGCGTGGTGTTGCGCTGCATCGCTCGCAGGTGCCGATCCCGCGATCAAGGCTGCCGAGATCACGCCTAAAATCACCTGCCGCATGGGTTTTGTCCTCTGCAGCCCGCACAGCGCATTCGCGCCTGCCATGCTTGAGGATTAGCTCTGTGCAGGTGTAGGGATAATCACAGTGGAAGCGACAACGCTATTTTGCTGGAGCGGACGATCCGTCCGCCCGTATCGCCGTGCGATGGCTGGCAATCTGCCGGGCAATCGGTACTTTCTGCTGGGCAATCAGTACTTCCGATACAGCCCGATCAGCTTGCCCTGAATCTTCACCCGGTTCGGCGGCAGGATGCGCACCTCATAGGCGGTGTTGGCGGGCTCCAGCGCGATCGACGCGCCGCGCCGGCGGAAACGCTTGAGCGTCGCTTCCTCGTCGTCGATCAGCGCCACCACGATGTCGCCGGTGTCAGCGGTCTCGTTGCGCTGGATCAGCGCCATGTCGCCATCCAGGATGCCGGCATCGACCATCGAATCGCCGCGCACTTCGAGCGCATAGTGCTCGCCCGAGCCGAGCATGTCCGGAGGCACGCTGATGGTGTGGCTGCGGGTCTGCAACGCCTCGATCGGCGTGCCGGCCGCGATCCGTCCCATCACGGGCACGGCGACCGGACGCTCGCCGTCGTCGACAGACGCGCTGGCGCTCCGCACCTTGCCGAGATTGCCTTCGATGACGCTCGGCGTGAAGCCGCGGCGGCCGGCGCCTGCGGCTTGAAGCTCGGGCAGCTTGATGACCTCGATGGCGCGCGCGCGGTTAGGCAGGCGACGGATGAAGCCGCGCTCTTCCAGCGCGGTGATCAGGCGGTGAATGCCGGACTTCGAGCGCAGATCGAGCGCGTCCTTCATCTCATCGAAGGAGGGCGGCACACCGCTTTCCTTGAGGCGCTCACTGATGAACCGCAGAAGCTCGTATTGTTTGCGCGTTAACATCTCGACCAAATCCCCCGGTTGATGTCGTTCGATTCCGAGACGCCAGATTCAGCAGAAGCCGCTAGATGCTCGAAACAAATCATGAACGGACACTATATGTTCGATATGTGTTCCGCAACCACTTAATTTTGTGTGAACGCGGCGAAGTTCGCATCACGCGCGAATCAGATTGCACTCACAAGGGCAGCCGCAACACCTCGCAAGGCGTGCCTGCTTCGGCCTTTGGCGCGAACGGCGCGCGCACGAGAAGTGCTTGTGCGGTAGCAAGATTCGCAAGCAGCGAGGAGTCCTGGTGGTTGACGGGAACGGCCACCAGCGTGCCGTCCTCGCGCTCCTCGAGCCGTGCGCGCAAATAGTCCTCGCGGACGTCGTTGGGCCCGACGTCGCGCCCGAGCACGGCGCGCTCGCGGCGGTGATGAACGCGCGAGCGGCCAGCAAGCGCGCGAATCAACGGCACCATGAACAGGAAGCCGCAGACATAGGACGAGACCGGATTGCCGGGCAGGCCGATCACCCGCATCGCGCCGAGATGGCCGTGCATCATCGGCTTGCCCGGCCGCATCGCGATCTTCCAGAACGCCATCTCGAAGCCTTCGGCCTGGAGCGCTGGCCTGACCAGATCGTGGTCGCCGACCGACGCACCGCCGGTCGTGATGAGGATGTCGGCGCCGCTCTCGCGGGCCCGGCGGATCCCGGCGGTGGTCGCCGCAACCGTATCGGCGGCAATGCCGAGATCGACCGTTTCGGCGCCCTCGGCCCGCGCCAGCGCGTGCAGGGCGTAGCCGTTGGAGAAGACGATCTGGCCCGCGCCGGGCGTTGCGCCCGGCATCACCAACTCGTCGCCGGTCGCGAGAATCGCGACCCTCGGCCGGCGACGCACGGCAAGCTCCGGATGGTTCATGCCGGCGGCCAGTGAGAGGTCGCGTTCGGTGAGTCTGGCTCCCTGTCGCAGGAGCACGTCGCCCTCGAAGAAATCGACGCCAGCAGGACGGATGTGCCGTCCAGCGATCGCGGCCTCCTTGATCGTGACGCGCCTGCCGTTTGCGACCGTGTCCTCCTGGATTACCACCGCGTCCGCGCCATCGGGCACCACGCCGCCAGTGAAGATCCGCACGGCCTGGCCCGCGCCAACCGCTCCCGCAAATGGCCGGCCGGCCGCGACCTCGCCGATCACGGTGAGCTCTGCGTCCACCGTCGCCGCGTCGGCGGCGCGCACCGCATAGCCATCCATCGCCGACATCGCCTGCGGCGGCTGCGTACGCCGCGCGGCGACATCGCGCGCCAGCACGCGATGGTAGGCCGCATCCAGCGCAACCATCTCCTCGGCCACCGGCTCTACGCCGGCAAGCACTGCGGCAAGCGCGTCGGACACCGGCATCAGGGCCACGGGCAAACTCCTGCTGAGCAAATCGAAGGACAGGTCGCGTTGCGTTCTAGCCGAGTGCAGGCTTCGAGGCAAAAGGGGGCGATCACGAAGGCGGAGATGAATTGTCCCTCCAGCACCGGAACGGCAGGGATGCCCTTTAGGACAATATCGCGCCTTTCCGCTTCCAGCTCAGAATTGCCGCGCGCCATCGCACGCAGGTGCGTCAGGAGACATCCGGGAGAACCCTGATGGCAGAGACTTCAAAGCTATCGGTTGAGAAAGCTCTCGAGAAGCTGCGCGGCGATGAGCCGCCGAAATCGAAGAGCGCAAAGCTGGACGAGGAGATCGAGGCGCTCAAGGAGAAGACGAGCCGCATGCGCGCGCAACGGCAGCGTCTCGATCGGCCTCAACCCAAGCGCAGTTGAATGCGCCTAGCGTGGACGCCGCGCGATCGTCTCGATGACGAGAAGGACCGGGATGACGGTGGCCAAGCATGCCACGGCGACAACCAGGCTCACGGCTAGCATCAGGTGGCTCCCGTTTCATTGTCCGGATCGACGTCGGGCGCCTTCAGGCTGTGATCCATCTCGGGCAGGGGGTCGCCCTGCGATTTGAGATCCGCCGCCTTGCTGACCAGCTTCGCGGACAGCTGCGAATTCGACGTTGACTTGGCGAACTTGAGAAGGATCGAGGCTTGCTTGTTGAAGTAAGACTTGCCCAACACGATCACACATCCGTTGTAGAAAATCCCAACGGACATACGACTCCCGACGCGTTGATCCGTTCCGGGAACTCTGTCTAAAAATGCACAGAGTGAGTTGGTTCCACAATTTGCTAAAAAAGTTCCCGGTGATGGCCGGAACCGAACGCTGAGCGACCGCAGCAATGGGGCGCTTAGAATCCCAGCGCCTTCAGCGCCTCGCCGACGTCGTGAGGCGACGTGACGTGAACCGCGGTCAGCCCTCGTGCCCGCGCGCCTTCGATGTTTTCGGCGAGATCGTCGAAGAACACGATTCGCCTCGCCGGCACGCCGATCGCGGCGACGACATGGTCGAAAGCTTCCGCATCGGGTTTGCGCAGGCCGATGCTGGAGGACAGGTACATCTCGCGGAAATGGCCGAGCACGTCGGCATACTCCTTCGAGAAATAGTCCACATGCGGCCGGTTGGTGTTGGAGAAGGCGTAGAGCGGCACGTGTTGTGCCGCGCGCGGCAACAGGTTGGCGATGTCGGGCATCTCGCCCGCGAAGATCGCATTCCACCCCTCCAGGAATTGCGCGTCGGAGATTTCGATCCCGAGCGAGCGGCGCAGCCAGTCGAAATAGACCTCGTCGCTGATCTTGCCCATCTCGTGCAGCCGATAGGCCTCATCGCGGACATAGCGCGTCACGATCGATTGCGGTTCGCAGCCGGCATGTCCCGCCCAGCAGGCGATCGCCTTGGAGAAATCGATGTCGAGCACGACGCGACCGAGGTCGAACAGGAGCGCATCCGCGCTGCCGGGAGAGAGGAGGGAGGTCATTGCATCCTTTCAGTAACGATAAGGCTCGATATCCAGCAGCGGAAACGCGCTGAACACGCTTGGTACGTTGGTGGCGGTCGCCGGATGCAGGCAGGATGCGTTCACCTCGGCAAACGAGGTGGCCCCCAGCAGCCCGAGACACCGCAACACTTCGTCTTCGAGTAGCTCCAACATCCGTGTGATGCCGGATTCGCCGGCCGCGGCCAACGCCCAGCACTGCAGGCGCCCGATGCCGACGAGGTCCGCGCCCATGGCGAGCGCCTTGACGATGTCGGTGCCGCGGCAGAATCCGCCGTCGACCATGATCTTCGCGCGTCCCTTCACGGCATCGACGATCTCCGGCAATACGTGCATGGCGCCGCGGCCATGATCAAGCTGGCGGCCGCCATGGTTGGAGACGTAGATCCACTCGACGCCGTGATCGAGCGCGATGTGCGCGTCCTCGGCAGTCGCGATACCCTTGATGATGAGCGGGATCTTGAACTTGTCCTTGATCAGCTTCACGGTCCGCCACTCCAGGCCCTTCTGGTAGTCGCCGCCGGTGGCGCGCAGCCGGCTCTCGCGAACATAGCGCTTGGCGATGTCGCGTTCGCGACGGCTGTAATGGGCGGTGTCGACCGTCAGGCAGAACGCGGCGTAGGTGCTTTTCACCGCGCGGGCGACGACATCCTCGACGAAGGCGTCATCGCCGCGGACATAGAGCTGGTAGAAGCGCAGCGCATCGGGAGCTGCTTCTGCGGTCTTCTCGAGGCCCGGATCCGACACCGAGCTCAGCATATGCGCTGCACCGAAGGCGCCGGCCCCGCGTGCAACGGAGGCTGCGCCGTGCGGATCGAAGATTTCGAGCGCGCCGACCGGCGCCAGTACGACCGGCAGGCGCATCTTGCGGCCGAACTGCTCGACGGAACCATCGACATTGCGCATGTCGCGCAGCACGCGCGGGCGGAAGGCGATCTCGTCCAGCGCCATGCGGTTGCGGCGCATCGTGGTCTCCGTCTCGGCGGCGCCGACGATATAGTCCCAGGCGTTCTGGTTGAGGTTGGAGCGCGCCTTGCGAATGAATTCGTGCAGGTTCTGGAACGGCTCGTCGCTGGCACCCAGTTCGACGTTTCGTTGGGGCCGGATACGGGGCGCGTCGTTCATTGTTATCCTCCCGAGAATTTGAAGCCTTATTCCATCGCCTAACCGGTTCGGCGCGCCAAAACCATCCCAAAATCGCATAGCTTGAGCGCGTTGGCCGGACGGGTCGATTCCGCCCCCGGCGCGAACCGGCCGAGGAACGTTGCCAAAAGTTTAGGCTGGGACGAAGGGTTTTTTGCCGGATGCAAGCCAACGTGGCGGACCGGCCTTGAAGAAACCAGAATGGTATTGTGAGACACCGGCTGGATCGCCATTTGCATGGCGGCTCCCAACCGCCAGCGAAAAGGCCAATCGATCCATGCGGAAAACCCTGCTGTTCCCCCTCGGCGCGCTGACCGGCGCGTGTTTGACTCTGCTGGCAACCTCTCCGCAAGGCGGGCAATGGGTGGCGAGAGCGGCGGCGGGCGCGGACGATGCCTATTCGCAACTGAACCTGTTCGGCGAAGTTTTCGAGCGGGTCAAGGCGAGCTACGTCGAGAAGCCCGACAATTCCAAGCTGATCGAAGGTGCCATCAACGGCATGGTCACCTCGCTCGATCCGCATTCGCGCTACATGAACGACAAGGCCTGGACCGAGATGCAGGAGACCACCTCCGGCGAGTTCGGCGGGCTCGGCATCGAGGTCACGATGGAGGAGGGCCTGGTCAAGGTCGTGGCGCCCATCGACGACACGCCGGCCTCCAAGGCCGGCCTCCTGTCCGGCGATCTCATCAGCAAGATCGATGGCGAGGCGGTGATGGGCATGACGCTCGAGCAGGCCGTCAACAAGATGAAGGGCCCGGTCGACACCAAGACCAAGCTCACCATCGTGCGCAAGGGCGCCGACGCGCCGCTCGACGTCGCGATCACGCGTGAGATCATCCATGTGCGCCCGGTCCGGTTCCACACCGAGGGCGGCGATATCGGCTATATCCGCCTCACCTCGTTCAACGAGCAGACCACCGACGGACTGCGCAAGGCGATTACGTCGATCTCCAAGGAGATTCCGCAGGAGAAGCTTGCAGGCTACGTCGTCGATCTCCGCAACAATCCGGGCGGGTTGCTCGACCAGGCGGTCTCGGTGTCGAGCGCCTTCCTCGCCCGCGGCGAGGTGGTGTCGACCCGCGGCCGGAACCCGGAAGAGACGCAGCGCTTCACCGCGCATGGCGGCGACCTCACCAAGGGCAAGCCGCTGGTGGTGCTGATCAATGGCGGCTCGGCTTCCGCGTCCGAGATCGTGGCCGGCGCGCTGCATGACCACAAACGCGCCACGCTGATCGGCACGCGATCGTTCGGCAAGGGCTCGGTGCAGACGATCATCCCGCTCGGCTCCGGCAGCGGCGCGTTGGCGCTGACCACCGCGCGCTACTACACGCCGTCGGGCCGCTCGATCCAGGCGCAGGGCATCGCGCCCGACATCGAGATCCTTCAGGACGTCCCGGCGGAGCTGAAGGGGCGTGTCGACACGATGGCCGAATCCCAAATGCGCGGCCATCTCTCCGCAGCCGACGGCAGCGAGCAGACCGGCTCGCAATCCTACGTGCCGCCGGAAGAGAGGGACGACAAGGCCTTGCATGCCGCCTTCGACTTCCTGCACGGCGTGACCGTGAATGCCGCGGCCGCGAAGCCGACACAAAAGACGGCGGTGCCGAACTGAGGCCTTAGGCCGAGATGCGGTAGGGTGGGCAAAGGAGCGTCAGCGACGTGCCCACCGCTTCTGTATCCGCGGCGAGGCACGAGGTGGGCACGCTTCCGCCTTCGCTCTTCGAGCTACGGCGGACAAGTCGCTTTGCCCACCCTACGAATTACGATGCGAAGGCCTGGCGCCTAGCCCGCTTCGCGGCGGCGGCTTTCGTGGCCGGGCCTCTGGGCAAGCCGGCTGCGGTGGAGCGTAAACAGCTCCTGCACCTTGTCGACTGGCTTCGCGGCGCTGAACAGATAGCCCTGCATTTCACTGCAACCGAGCGAGCGGAGCAGGCGCTGCTGCTCCTCCGTCTCCACACCTTCCGCGGTCGTCGTCATGCGCCGCGCGGCGGCGAGATTGACCACGGCCTGCACGATGCTGGAGGAGCCGTCGGGGCCGGCGATGTCCTCGACGAAGCAGCGATCGATCTTGATCTTGTCGAACGGGAAGCGGTGCAGGTAGCTCAGTGACGAGTAGCCCGTGCCGAAATCGTCGAGCGCGATGCGTACGCCGATGGCGCGGAGCTGATGCAGGATGGCGAGCGCGGTGTCGTCGTCGCGGATCAGCACGGCCTCGGTGATCTCGAGCTCGAGCCGGCTCGCCGGCAGGTTGGAGGCGGCCAGCGCTGCCATGATCTTCAGCGCCAGCGTGCCGCTCTTGAACTGCACCGGCGAGACGTTGACCGCAAGGCGGATGTCCTCCGGCCAGGTCGCAGCATCCCGGCACGCCGTCGTGAGCACCCACTCGCCGATCTCGTTGATGAGGCCGGTGTCCTCCGCGATCGGGATGAACTCGGCGGGCGAGACCATGCCGCGCTCGGGATGGCGCCAGCGCACCAGGGCCTCGCAGCCCGTGATGGTCTCGTCCTTCAGGCTGAGGCAGGGCTGGTAGAACACCTCGAGCCCGCCATGGGCAATCGCATGCCTGAGATCCGTCTCGAGCTGTCGCCGCTCGCGGACTTTGGCATCCATCTCCGGCTCGAAGAAGCGATAGGTGCGGCGGCCGGCCGCCTTGGCAGCGTACATCGCCAGATCCGCATTCTTCAGGATCTGATCGAGCTCGGTGCCATGGTCAGGCGCCAGCGCAATGCCGATCGAAGCGTCGGTGGTGATATGGTGGCCCATGCAGTCGAACGGCTCGCGGATGGCGGCGAACACCCGCGCCACGAGATCGGTGACGTGATCAGGCGAGGTCACGGCGCTCTGCACGATCGCGAATTCGTCGCCGCCGAGACGGGCGACGAATTCGGTCTCGCCGGCGCAGCGGTTCAGATGCGCGGCGATCGATTTCAGCAACTCGTCGCCGACGAGATGGCCGAGCGCGTCATTGACGCCCTTGAATTCGTCGATGTCGATGTAATGCACGGCGATCAGCTCGCCGTCGGCCATAGCACCCAGGACGTCCCGCAGATGCTCGTGGAACATGGCGCGGTTGGGCAGGTCGGTCAGCGCGTCATAATGCGCAAGATGCGTGATGCGCTCCTCGGTGCGGCGGCGCTCGGTGATGTCCTCATGCGTCGCAACCCACCCGCCGTCGGCGAGAGGCTCGTTGACGATCTGGATCGAGCGGCCGTCGGATGTGTCGATGACCATGGAATTGCGGATGTGGATGTCGCGCAGTACGCGCGCGACATAGCGGTCGACGTCGCCGGCGAACGAGCCGGTCGCCTTGCGGTGCGCGATGATGTCGTGGAAGCTGCAACCGGGCTTCACGACGTCGGCCGAGAGGCCGTACATCTCGAGATAGCGCTGGTTGCAGACGATCAGCCGTCGCGAGTCGTCGAATAGCAGGAGCCCCTGCGTCATATTGTTGACGGCGCGGTCGAGCCGCTGCTTCTCCAGCGTCAGCCGTTCCCGTGAAAGACGGTGCTGTGCCGACAGTTTGCGAACCACGGCAATCAGCAAGCCGGAGATGGCGAGCGCCGATGCAAAGGCGATCGAGACCAGGAGTCCGATCTGCTCGCGCCAGTCCGCGAGCGCCGCCGTTCTCGTGTTGGTCGCGACCATCACGATCGGGAAATGGGGCAGGGCGTGCGACGAGATCAGGCGGTCGTCACCGTCGACCGTGCTTGTGAAGCGGCCGGTGAAGTGGTCGAGGTCGAACATCTTCCGCTGCGCTTCGGAACCGATCTTGAAGTTCTGGCCCATGGCTTCGTCGACATGGGGGTAGCGGGCGAGCAGCGTGCCGTCGCGGTGAAGCATCGAGATCGTCGCGCCTTCGCCGAGTGCGACGGAGGCGAAGAATTTCTCGAAGCCGGCAGGCTCGATGCCGCGCCCGACCACGCCCAGGAACTCGCCGTTCGGGCCAGGGACCTTGCGGAGGATCAGGATCGTCCACATGCCGGAGACCCGGCTATGGACGGGTTGGACCAGCATGTCCGGCGAGCGCGGATCGGATTTGAGAGTTCGGAAATAGGCGCGGTCGGCGACATTGACCTTCGGCGGAGGCCAGACGAGCGAGGAGTTGATCAGCTCGCCGTCGGCGTCGAAGATATTGACGCCGCCGACATAGGACAGCGCCTCCATCTTGGAGCGGAGCGTCCGATGGATGTCCTGCGTGGACAGGCGCCTGCGGTAGTCTTCGACGCTCGCAATCCCGCTGGCGCGCATATTCGTGATCAGGTCTTTCTGGATGACCTCGAAATCCTGGAGCTGCTGGTCGAAATGATGAGCGAGGAGCAGCGCCGTGTTATCCAGCTCGCGCGCACTGTTGCGCAGCGCCCGTTCGCGGAAGTTCTGGGCCATCAGCGTCGCGCCGATCACGATCGCCGCAATCAGCAGCATGCCGCCGACCACCAGCCAGCGGATCGGTCCGCTACGGATCAATGCCGTTTGATCAAGGAGGCGACTGCCGAAACCCGTCATGATCTGAAACGCTGCCGTGCACACGCCAGGATCAGTTCTTGAGCCCGGAAACACCCGTTGGTTTACGGGAACGATGTGGAGGCGACGTTAGGAAGCGCGGTTAACGGAGGGTAAATCGGCGCGAGAGTCCCGGAGCGCAGCGCCGTGAGCAAAGCCAGCAGATATTGCCGATGCCGTGCATATGAGCGGTCAATTCTTGCCGGCCGCGCTCGCGTCAACCGAAACTTAACCATCTAACATGCTGGCGGCGCTCGCGCGCGCTCTGGCACGCTGCTTGCGAGTGGTTTCGTCATCCCATGGAGAGGACAGGATAACAGAATCATGAAGTCGAAGTTGCAGAAGTTCATTGCCGACGAATCCGGCGCCACCGCGATCGAATACGGCCTGATCGCCGCCGGCATCGCGCTTGCCATCATCACCGTCGTCAACGGCCTCGGCAGCAAGCTCAACAGCAAGTTCGGATCGATCAGCGCTTCGCTGCGCTGATCGTCCGCGTTGCGCTCCGCAACAGGGGCGCCGCCACGATCAGCGCCGCGACGACGTTCGCGGCGGCGCTGATCAGGATCGACAGCGTGTAGCTGTGGGTGGCGTCGTAGGCGAAGCCCGCGGCGCTCGGCCCGATCAGCGTGCCGAACGCGACGCTGGTGTAGAGAATGCCGATGATCCCGCTGACGTTGCGCCCGCCGAAATGGTCCATCACGACGGCGGGGAGCACTGCGACCCAACCGCCGTAGAACACACCATACACGAAGGCGAAGCCGGCGAGCGCGAAGGCGCTCGCCGAGACCGCCCAGATCGCCATGGCGAGCGCCATGCCGAGCAGGACCATGATCAGCGACCGGTCACGGCCGATCCGGTCGGCGAGCCCGCCGAGCAGGAAGCGCCCGGCGGTGCTGCCGACGCCGATCGTGCCAAGCAGCAGCACGGCGGACGAGGTCGCAACGCCGTGATCGCGTGCGTAGGGCACGAGATGGACGAAGGGGACGAAAGCGCCGAACGAGCAGACCAGACACGACAGGTACAGGCCGGCGAACCGCGCGGAGCGCACGGCCTCCAGCACCGAGGCGCCTCCGGTTCCGATCGTGCGTGCTGCCTCAGGTGGGGCGCCGTCCGGGCCGAGGCCACGGTCGTGTGGATCGTTCTCGAGCAGCAATGAAATCCCGCCACCCAGCACGATGGCGACAGCAGCGAGCACCAGATAGGCCCCGCGCCAGCCGAATGTCGCGATCAGCAGCGACGCGATCGGCGGCATCGCCAGCGTGCCGAGCCCGATGCCGCTGACTGCCAGTCCGGAAGCAAATCCGCGGCGTTTGACGAACCAGCGCTGTACCGCGCCGATCGCGGGGACGTAGGCGCAGCCGACGCCGAGGCCTATTCCGAGACCGTAGGCGAGATAGACCTCGGTGAGCGATCGCGCCGCGCTTGCGGCCGCGAGGCCTGCGGCGACCACAATCATGCCCGTCACGGCCAGGGAACGCGCGCCAAAGCGGTCGGCGAGCGGACCGCTGACGACCCCGAGGGCGAAATACAGAAAGCCCGCAATCGAGAACACCAGCGAAACCGAGCCGCGCGAGGCGCCGAAGTCTCGTTGGAGCGGTTCCAGGAACGCGCTGAACGTGTAGGCGGAGCCGAAACCGACGAACGTCACCGCGAAGGCCGCGGCGACGACGAGCCAGCCGTAGAAAATGCGGGGGCGGGTGAATGTCGTCGTGTCTGCCATCTCGGCCTCCATGGTGTGATGCGACAATTGACACCGGTAAACGATTTATACAGGTGTTTGTTGCCGTCAACCGGTAAAAATGATTTACTGGTGTCCATGTCGAAGCAGTCCCGGAAATTCAAGGTTCCCGACGAGTTGGCCGCCCTCTACGACTTCGCCAATTCGCTCGACGTCCGCCACTTCGTGCATTTCGGCGTGCAGCATCCGCAGAGCGATGCGCTCTCGGGCCCGAAGGAGCTCGCGGCGTGGTTGGCGGAGCACGGCATGGGCGAGGGCGGCGCGAAGATCACGCCTGTGATGTTCCAGGCCGCGCTGCGGCTGCGTGGGGCGCTACGCGCCTATTTGCAATGCGAGCCGGCCGAGCGGCGCAGGAATAAGGATGTCCTTGCCGCGCTCGATGGCGCGCTCGAGCCATTTCCGTTGCGGGTCGAGGCGCGTGCGGGCCGCGGCGCAACGCTCGCAGCGGTGCGTCAGGATGCCCTTGCGGGCCTGTCGGCCATCGCCATCGAGCTTCACGACGGCACGCTTGCAGGGACGCTGGACCGGCTGAAGATGTGCGCGTCGGAGGAATGTCGCCGCGTGTTCTACGACCGGTCGAAACCGTCCACGCGGCGCTGGTGCATGTCGACGCTATGCGGCAACCGGATGAAGACGCGCGCCTATCGCGAGCGCCAGCGCGAGGCCCGGTAGTGCGGGCGAGATAGCGTGTGGCTCGTCGTTCGGGGTTCACCTCTCCCCAGCGGGGAGAGGTCGGATTGCGAAGCAATCCGGGTGAGGGGCCGCAGCATTCAGTGAGGCCGTAACCCCTCACCCGGATCGCATCTTTCGATGCGATCCGACCTCTCCCTACGGGAGAGGTGGACCTGCTACCGATTCAACCAAAACTCATTTCCGCTTTGGTACAGGCCGCGTGCTCAGACCCGGTAGTGGCCGGACTTGCCGCCCTTCTTCTCGACGAGATGGATGCCCTCGATGCGCACGCCGCGCTCCACTGCCTTGATCATATCGTAGATCGTGAGACAGGCGACCGAGACGGCGGTCAGCGCCTCCATCTCGACGCCGGTCGGACCTGTGACCTTGACGGCGGCGCGGACGAGGCAACCGGGCAGCTTGTCATCGGGCTCGATGTCGACGGTGACCTTCGAGAGCGCGAGGGGATGGCAGAGCGGGATCAGCTCCGAGGTGCGCTTGGCCGCCATGATGCCGGCGATGCGCGCGGTGCCGAGCACGTCGCCCTTCTTGGCGTTGCCGGAGCGGATCAGATTGAGCGTCGCCCTGGTCATGACGACGCGCCCCTCCGCGACGGCGATCCGCTCGGTCGCGGGCTTCTCCGACACGTCCACCATCCGCGCCTCGCCGGAGGCGCCGATATGGGTGAGGGCGGGAGTTGCCTTGGCTTTGATCCTGGACGGTGAACGCGCCATCTCAGCGCGTGCCCGGGGCGTGCGTGGCCTCGCGCGACAGGAGCGCGCGGGTGGCAGCCGTCACGTCGGCTTGCCGCATCAGGCTTTCGCCGACGAGGAAGGTCGACATCCCCACGCGCTCGAGGCGGGCAAGGTCCGCGGGTGTGAAGATGCCGCTTTCGCCGACCATCAGCCGTTCCCGCGGGATCAGCGGAGCCAGCGTCTCGCTGGTCGCAAGCGTGGTTTCGAAGGTCCGCAAGTTGCGATTGTTGACCCCGATCATCGGTGAGCGCAGTTTCAGCGCGCGGTCGAGCTCGCTCGCGTCGTGGATCTCGATCAGGACGTCCATGCCGAGGCACAGCGCGGCGTCCTCGATATCCTTTGCCACCGTATCGTCGAGCGCCGCCATGATGATCAGGATGCAATCGGCGCCATGGGCGCGGGCCTCGACCACCTGATAGGTGTCGAACAGAAAATCCTTGCGCAGCACCGGCAGCGACGTCGCGGCGCGCGCCGCGACCATGAAGTCGATATGACCCTGGAAGGAGGGCGTATCCGTCAGTACTGAGAGGCAAGCAGCGCCGCCGGCCTCGTAGGCCTTGGCGAGCAGGGGCGGATCGAAATCGGGACGGATCAGCCCCTTGGAGGGGGACGCCTTCTTGACCTCGGCGATCAGCGCATAGTCGCCATTGGCGAGCCTGTTACGGATCGCGCGCAGAAAACCGCGCGGTGCAGGTGCGATCTTGGCCTTGGCTTCCAGGGCGGCCAGCGGCTGTGCGCGCTTGGCTGCCGCGATCTCCTCGCGCTTATACGCCTCGATCTTGGTCAGGATGTCCGACATGCGAGGCTCAGCTATTGGAGACCGCGATCAGGTGTTTTAGCCGCGCCGCCGCCGCGCCGCTGTCGATCGACTTGGCGCCGAGCGCAACACCTTCCTTGATGTCCTTGGCGCGGCCGGCCACCACCAGCGCGGCAGCCGCGTTGACCAGAGCGACATCGCGATAGGCGCTGGGCTTGCCGTCGAGCACGCTTTGCAGCGCGACCGCGTTGGCGTCGGCGTCGCCGCCCTTCAAGCCAACGGCTTCGCAGCGCGGAAGGCCCGCGTCCTCCGGGGTGATCTCAAAGGTCTTGATCTCGCCCTTGTGCAGCGAGCTGACGAAGGTCGGGCCGGTGAGGGTGATCTCGTCGAGCCCGTCAGAGCCGTGCACCACCCAGACCGAGTCGGAGCCGAGATTCTTCAGCACCTGCACCAGCGGCTGCACCCATTGCCGGGAGAACACGCCGACCATCTGCCGCTTCACGCCGGCCGGATTGGACAGCGGGCCGAGCAGGTTGAAGATGGTGCGGGTGGCGAGCTCGACGCGGGTCGGGCCGACGTTCTTCATCGCGGGATGGTGCGCGGGCGCGAACATGAAGCCGATGCCGCACTCCCGCACGCAGCGGCCGACGTCCTCGGGCTTGAGATCGATCTTCACGCCGAGCGAGGCCAGCACGTCGGCTGCGCCCGAGCGCGACGACAGCGCGCGGTTGCCATGCTTTGCGACCGGCACACCGGCGCCCGAGACGATGAATGACGCGCAGGTCGAGACATTGACCGAGCCCGAGCCGTCGCCGCCGGTGCCGACGATGTCGACGGCATCCGCGGGAGCGTCCACGCGCAGCATCTTGGAGCGCATCGCCGAGACTGCGCCGGTGATCTCGTCCACGGTTTCGCCGCGCACACGCAGCGCCATCAGAAGCCCGCCCATCTGCGAGGGCGTGGCCTCGCCGGACATCATGGCATCGAAGGCTGAGGCGGCTTCGTCACGCGACAGGCTGGCGCCGGTCGCCACTTTTCCAATGATCGATTTCAGGTCGTCCATCGCGTGCTTTCAACTGATTACTGGTTCGCGCCCGTCACCTGCGCGAAGGCGGCCTGATTAATGGTGGTTCCGATGTCGGTTTCAAGCTTGTTGACGTAGGATGCCACTTGCTCGTCGGTGAGCGAACGGTCGAGGCTCTCCTTCAACTTGGCAATACCCTCGGATGCGAGATCGACCGGCGGATCGACGATGTCGGTCACGCGGAAGATGATGACCTCGCCGCCTGCACCTGGGGTCTGGCCGACGCCATCCTTGGCGGTGCGGAATGCGGCCGCGACCAGGCTCGACGGCACACCGGTGGGCGTGTCCTCGCGCTTGACGCCCGAGGCGGTCTCGACCTTGGCGTTGATGGCTGCGGCTTCGTCCGCGAGCTTGGCTCCCTGTTCGACCTTCTGCACGATCTCGGTGGCCTTGGCCCGCAGCTTGGCCGTGATCTGGTCTTGACGCCAGCGCGCCTCGACCTGGTCGCGGACCTCGTCGAGGCTGCGCTCGCGCGACGGCGTGATGCCGAGCACGTCGTACCAGACGTAGCCGCCGCGGAAGGAGATCGGATCGTTGTCGACGCCGACATCGCTGTTGAAGGCTTGCGACACCACGTCGAGCCCTTGCGGGATGTTGGCGGCCGGCTGGCCGCTGGGCGTCCGGCCGGAGCGGTCGACAGCCTCGATGGTCACCGCAGCAAGCCCGAGCTTCTGCGCCGCCTCGATGACGCTGGAGCCGCCGCCGCGCTCGTCTTCCATCTTGTCGCGCAATTCCCCGACCTTGGCGCGGGCGCGCTCGGCCGCGATTTCCCGTTTGATGTCGCCGGCGAGGTTGGCGTAGTTGGCCTCAGCGCCCGGTTCGATCTTGTCGACCTTGACCAGCGCCACGCCAAAACGGCCCTGCACTGGCTGGCTGATCTCACCCGCGGGCAGCGCAAAGGCGGCGTCAGCCACGGCCGGATCGAGGATCGCGGATTTGGTGACGAGGCCGAGATCGGCGTCCGCCGCGCTGAGCCCGCGCTCCTTGGCGAGATCCTCGAACGACGTTCCGCCCGCGAGCCGGGTGCGCGCGGCTTGCGCCTCCTCGACCGTCGGGAACACGAGCTGGTGCACTTGGCGCTTCTCCGGCGTGCCGAGCCGGTCCTTGCGCTGCTCGAACACCTTCTTGGCGTCGTCGTCGGAGACGTCGGTCCACTTGCCGATTTCCTCCGGCGAGATCACGACGAAGGAGATCTTGCGGTATTCGGGCGCGCGGAACTGGACCTTGTGATCCTCGAAATAGGCGGCGAGCGCCTCGGGCGAGGGCGGGTCGATCGTGCCGGCTTGCGCCGCGTCGAGCTTGACGAATTCGATGGAGCGCTGCTCGTTCTGATAGCGGCTCAGCGCATCGATCATGGTCTTGGGCGGCTCGAGGCCCGCGCCAATCGTGCCGGTGATCTGTCGGCGCAGCGACACCTTGCGCTGCTCGGCGGTGTAGCGCTGCTCGGTGTAGCCGAAATTGCGGATCATGGCCTGGAAGCGTTGCGCATCGAAATTGCCGGCGGCGCCCTTGAAGTTCGGGTCGTTCATGATCATGCGGCGGATCTCGTCGTCCGACACGCCGAGCCCGAGCCGGCGGGCCTCTTCATCGAGGGCGGCTTCCGCGATCGCCTGCTGGAGCACCTGGCGGTCAAGGCCGAAGGCGCGCGCCTGCTCAGGCGTCAGCGGGCGGCCGAATTGACGGCCGATCTGCTGCATGCGGTCGGTATAGATCTGCCGGAATTCGTTCAGCGAAATCTCGGTGTGGCCGACCTTGGCCACCGTCGACTGCCCAAAGCCGCGGAAAATGTCGGCGATGCCCCAAATGCCGAAACTGATGATCAATACACCCATCACCACGGCCATAATCGTCTTGCCGAGCCAGTTTGATGAGGCCTTGCGCATTCCTCGAAGCATCGCGTCCAACTTGTTTGGCAGGAGGGAACCGGGCGCGCCTTAAAGCAGATTCCGCAAAAGCGCATCACCGAATTGATATGGCATCATAAAGTGGCGGCTTTCCCCCCGCAACCTGCCGCTCCCTTAAGCTGTGTTAACAGGGCGGGTCTCTGGAACTGGGACGCCCGGTCTGCTAGCGCATGCCAGACCTCATTTCGCTGGAATATGCACATGACAGACGCCATCCGACCGCTGATTGCCGGAAACTGGAAGATGAACGGCCTCAAGGCCTCCGCTGCCGAATTCGACGCCATGCTCACCGGCGCGGCAGAGGTCGCCGCCAAGGCGGATCTCCTGGTGTGTCCGCCGGCGACGCTGATTGCGGCCTTTGCCGCCAAGGCGGTCGGCAAGAAGGTCGCCGTCGGTGCGCAGGATTGCCACCCTAAGGCCTCCGGTGCCCATACGGGCGATATCGCGGCGGAAATGCTGATGGATGCGGGCGCTTCCGCCATCATCGTCGGTCATTCCGAGCGCCGCGCCGACCACGGCGAGAGCGATGAATTGGTGCGGCAGAAGGCCGAGGCGGCCTGGCGGGCAGGGGTAATCGCGATCGTCTGCGTCGGCGAGACGCAGGGCCAACGTGATGCCGGACAGACCCTGGATGTCCTGCGCGGCCAGCTCAACCTGTCGCTGCCGGACGGCTCAAAAGCGGACAATCTGGTCGTGGCCTATGAGCCGGTCTGGGCGATCGGCACGGGCCTGACCCCCACGGCCAAGGATGTCGAGCAGATTCATGGCTTTATCCGGGAACTGCTGATCTCCCGGTTCAGGGACGAGGGGGAGAAGATGCGCATCCTCTATGGCGGCTCGGTCAAGCCGTCGAACGCGGCCGAGCTGATGGCGGTCAAAAACGTCAACGGCGCGCTGGTCGGCGGTGCCAGCCTCAAGGCGGCCGATTTCCTTGCGATTGCCCAAGGCTGCCCTTAGCTAACAAGGGCTGCCCTCAGCTAAGCGGCAAAGCGCAAGGCGGCTCAACGCGGAGTCCGGACCGATGGGGGGTGGCAATGCCGGTCCTGATCGTGTAACACCGCGCAACTTCAGGAAAACCCGCAAAGCGCGATGGCTGCCGGCACCGGCGCTACCCGCTTGTGACGGAAGGGTACCATGCAGACCGTTGTGATCGTTATCCATCTCATGATCGTCGCCGTGATGATCGGCGCCGTGCTGCTGCAGAAGTCGGAAGGCGGCGGCCTCGGCATGGGTGGAGGCGCAGGCTTCATGTCGAGCCGCGGCACCGCGAATCTCTTATCGCGCACGACCGCGATCCTGGCCGCCGGTTTTTTCCTGACCAGCCTCTTCCTGTCCTGGTATGCGGGGTACGACCGTAAGCCGTCTTCGATTATTGGCCAGCCGGCGTCGCAGTCTCAGCCCGCCGGTGGTGCGGCTCCGGTGGCGCCGCCGACCTCGGGCGGCGTCCTGGATACGCTGAAGAAGGCGGACGAGCAGCAGCAGAATCAGGCGCCCACCGGTCCGCAGGCGCCACGTTCGCAATAAAGCAGAGGGGCCATGCAGGACGACGCCTAGCGTCCTGCATCAACAATCCCCATCAAGGCTCTGGCAACACACTCAGTTCTGGCTCACCCACAGGCCCGCAAATTGTTAGGGGCGGGACGCGAATCGCTTTGGCGAATCGAGTTCGGGGGATTAAAGGTTAAGTCCCATGGCGCGGTACATATTCATCACCGGCGGCGTGGTTTCTTCGCTCGGCAAGGGTTTGGCTTCAGCGGCACTGGGTGCTCTGTTGCAAGCCCGGGGCTACAAGGTCCGCCTCCGCAAGCTCGACCCCTATCTCAATCTCGATCCCGGAACGATGTCGCCGTATCAGCACGGCGAAGTGTTCGTGACCGATGACGGCGCGGAGACCGATCTCGACCTCGGTCACTATGAGCGCTTCACAGGGCGGCCGGCGACCAAGGCCGACAACATCACCACGGGCCGCATCTATCAGGACATCATCTCCAAGGAGCGCCGCGGCGATTATCTCGGCGCGACGATCCAGGTCGTGCCGCACGTCACGAACGCCATCAAGGAGTTCGTGCTGTCAGGCAATGACGACTACGATTTCGTGCTGGTCGAGATCGGCGGCACCGTCGGCGACATCGAAGGTTTGCCGTTCTTCGAAGCGATCCGCCAGCTTGGGAACGAGCTGCCGCGCGATCACGCCGTCTACATCCATCTCACGCTGCTCCCGTACATACCGAGCGCAGGCGAGCTCAAGACGAAACCGACGCAGCATTCGGTGAAGGAGCTGCGCTCGATCGGCATCCAGCCGGATATCCTGCTCTGTCGCACCGATCGCGAGATTCCGAAGGAAGAACGCCGCAAGCTCGGGCTGTTCTGCAACGTGCGCGAAAGCGCCGTGATCGAGGCGCGCGACGTCGACAACATCTACGCCGTGCCCGAGGCCTATCACGCCGCGGGCCTCGACGACGAAGTGCTCGCCGCCTTCGGCATCGGCTCGCGTATTCCACCGGAGCTGCGAAGCTGGCAGCAGATCAACGAGCGTGTCCGCAATCCCGAGGGCAACGTCACTATCGCCATCGTCGGCAAATACACCGGCATGAAGGATGCGTATAAATCGCTGATCGAGGCACTGTCGCACGGCGGCATCGCCAACAAGGTGAAGGTCAATCTCGATTGGATCGAGAGCGAGATCTTCGAGAAGGAAGATCCCGCGCCCTTCCTCGAGCACGTCAACGGAATCCTCGTGCCCGGCGGCTTCGGCCAGCGCGGCGCCGAAGGCAAGATCAAGGCGGCGCAGTTCGCGCGCGAGCGCGACGTGCCCTATTTCGGCATCTGCTTCGGCATGCAGATGGCGGTGATCGAAGCTGCGCGAAATCTCGTCGGCATCGAGGAGGCCAACTCCACCGAGTTCGGTCCGACCAAGGAGCCGCTCGTCGGTCTGATGACCGAATGGCTGCGCGGCAATGAGCTCGAGAAGCGCTCGCAGGCCGGAGACCTCGGCGGCACGATGCGGCTTGGTGCCTATCCCGCAGCGCTCACGCGCGGCAGCCGCGTCTCGCAGATCTATGGCGGTGCGACCGAGATTTCCGAGCGCCATCGCCACCGCTACGAGGTCAACACCGCCTACAAGGACCACCTCGAGCAGCACGGTTTGAAGTTCTCAGGCCTGTCGCCCGACGGCGTGCTGCCGGAGATCGTCGAATACGAGGATCACCCCTGGTTCATCGGCGTGCAGTTCCACCCCGAGCTGAAGTCACGGCCCTTCGAGCCGCATCCGTTGTTCGCCTCCTTCATTCAGGCGGCGGCGAAGCAGAGCCGGCTGGTGTAAGCACCTCCAGCCTTTGACGCGCGCGCAAATTGTTGCGACAACTCCCTGCCGCAAGAACAACAATGCAGGGAGTGAGCTCCAATGATCTACGAAATGCGCCAGTATCGTTGCGTGCCGGGCCGGCTGCCGGCGCTGCTCAAGCGCTTCGACACAATCACGCTGAAAATCTGGGAGAAGCACGGCATCAAGCAGGCCGGGTTCTTCACCACGCTGATCGGCGAATCCAACCAGGAGCTGACCTATTTCCTGGCCTGGCACTCGCTTGCAGATCGCGAGACGAAATGGACCGCATTCATGACCGATCCGGAGTGGCTCGAAGCGCGCGCCAAGACGGAAGCAGACGGCCAGATCGTCGCCAATATCGTCAGCCAGATCCTGGCGCCGACCGCTTTTTCCGCGGTGAAGTGACGGTCGGCCTCGCCGCGCCGCCTTCGCAACCCTGATATTCGAGGGGGCGGGCCGAATAGGGTTGATCCGCCTCTTATCGCCGCTATGGTCGCGCCGAAACAGGGATATTTGGCCTTGAGCGCAGACAAGTCGGCAGCAGCGGTGGTTGATCTGGGGGCGGTGAGGTTCGGTAATGATCTGCCGATCGCGATCATTGCCGGCCCGTGCCAACTCGAGAGCAGGGCGCATGCGCTGGAGGTCGCCTCCGCTCTGAAGGAGATCGCAACCCGTTTGAAAATCGGCCTCGTCTACAAGACCTCCTTCGACAAGGCCAACCGCACGAGCGCGTCGGCTGCGCGCGGGCTGGGCCTCGCGCGGTCGCTGCCGATCTTCGCGGAGATCCGTTCCTCGCTGGGCCTGCCGGTTCTCACCGACGTGCATGAGGCGGCGCAGTGCGCCGATGTCGCGCAGGCCGTCGACATCCTGCAAATCCCGGCCTTCCTGTGCCGACAGACTGATCTCCTGCTGGCCGCCGCGGCCACCGGCAAGGTCGTCAACGTCAAGAAGGGACAGTTTCTGGCACCCTGGGACATGGCCAATGTCGTGACCAAGATCACGAGCGCCAATAATCCCAACGTGCTCGTCACCGAGCGCGGCGCCTCCTTCGGCTACAATACGCTGGTCTCCGATATGCGCGCGCTGCCGATCCTGGCGCGCACCACCGGTGCGCCCGTGATCTTCGATGCCACGCATTCGGTGCAGCAGCCGGGCGGGAAGGGCACATCCTCCGGCGGTGAGCGCGAGTTCGTGCCGGTGCTGGCCCGCGCGGCGGTCGCCGTCGGCGTCGCCGGCGTGTTCATCGAGACGCACCCCGATCCCGACCGTGCGCCGTCGGACGGACCCAACATGGTGCCGCTGCGCGAGTTCGAAGGACTCATCCGCACGCTGATGGCGTTCGACGCGCTCGCAAAGAATCCGCGCTGATGCCGCAAGGGCAGGCGCGGCCGCACGATCACGGCTTGCCGCCCGCGCTCTACGTCATCTCGGGGGCGAGCTTTGCTGCGGCGCTTTCGGCCCGGGCGCTCGATCCGGTGCTGCCGCATATCGCCGAGGATTTTCAGGTCAGCATCGCGACCGCCGCGGGCTTCTCCGCGGTCTTCGCCTTTACTTTCGCGATCATCCAGCCATTGATCGGCGCCGCCGCCGATCTCTTCGGCAAGACGCGGCTGATGATCGGCTGCCTTACGGTGCTGGGTGTTGCCAGTATTCTCGGCGCGCTCTCGACCTCGTTCTCGCTGCTGTTTGCCACCCGCATCCTGGCCGGCATCGGTTCCGGCGGCGTGTTTCCGATTGCGCTCAGCCTGACCAGCGAACTCGTCGGACCTGAAAAGCGGCAGATCGCGATCGGCCGAACGCTTGCCGGTGCCATGACCGGCAATCTCCTGGGCGCCTCTGCCTCCGGCCTGATCGGCGACTTCCTCGGCTGGCGCGGTGTGCTCGCCGTGTTAGGGCTGCTGGTCATCGTGGCTTCGGTCGCGGTCGCGGCCGGCTTCCGCGGCGCCAAGATCAAGCATCCACCGAAGACCAGCCTCTCAGCGCTGAAGACCGGCTATCGCACCATCTTCACCAATCCGAACGCGCCGGTGTGCTACTCGGCCGTGTTCATCGAAGGTTGCTGCGTGCTCGGCCTGTTTCCATACATCGCCTCGTTCCTGTTCGACCTCGGCGAGACCTCGCTGTCCGTTGCCGGCATCGTCATCGCGGGCTTTGCGGTCGGCGGGTTGTTCTACACCATGACGGTGTCGCGCCTTCTGCCGCGGCTTGGCGTCAAGGGCATGATGATCGCGGGCACCGTGCTGGTGGCCTCGCAGCTCGTCGCCGTCGCGTTCGGTCCGCGCTGGGAAATCCAGACGCTCAACCTCGTGGTGATGGGCTGGGGCTTCTACATGGCCCATGGCTGCCTTCAGGTGTTTGCCAGCGAGCTTTCGGTCGAAGCGCGTGCCACCGCACTGTCGCTGCACTCGTTCTTCTTCTTCATGGGCCAGACCGTTGGCCCGCTCGCCTATGGCTTCGGGCTTGCGCATGGCGGCAAGGGGACGACGCTGTTTGCGAGCGCCGGGATCATGGTGGTGCTGGGCCTGGTCTGCGCCCGGCTGCTCAAGCAGCGCGCGCCGGCGGATGCGCGCGTTTGATCGGGCGCATTGCGGCGCTAACATAGCACTCCCCTGAGGGAGCATCATTGTTGCCAGCTATAGCTTGATAGAGTTTCTGCGCGAGCAGCTCGCGCCACTCGGACGCATCACGGTGCGGCGCATGTTCGGCAAGACAGGCGTCTTCTGCGATGGCGTCATGCTGGGGATGGTAAGAGACGATACGCTTTACTTCCGCGTCGATGATGGCAACCGCAATGCTCTGAAGGAGGCGGAAGCGTTTCCACCGCTGAATTACGAGAAGAAGGGCGGCACCATCGATCTCGCTTTCTGGCGGGCGCCGGAGCGGCTATTCGACGATCCCGACGAACTCGTTACGTGGGCGCGATCTGCGCTGGAGGCGGCGCGTCGGGTCGCTTTGAAGCGAGAGCACGCGGCGCCCAAGGGGACATCAAAACCGAAGCCGCGGAAAACGCGGCCGACCAACCGCTAACCCCGCCCGCGATACGGCGCAACGCCTTGCTCGGGCACCCACAGGCCCTTTGGCACGCGGCCGGTCTGCCAGAACACGTCGATCGGGATGCCGCCGCGGGGATACCAGTAGCCGCCGATCCGGATCCATTTCGGCTTGATCTCGGATGCGATGCGCTTGCCGATCATCACGGTGCAGTCCTCGTGGAAGGCGCCGTGATTGCGGAAGCTCGCGACATAAAGTTTGAGTGACTTCGACTCCAGCAGCCACTGGCCCGGTGCGTAGTCGATCACGAGATGCGCGAAATCCGGCTGTCCCGTGACCGGGCAGATCGAGGTGAATTCCGGCACGGTGAAGCGTACCAGATAGTCGGTGCTTTTTTGCGGATTGGGCACGCGGTCGAGCTGGGCTTCTTCGGGTGTGTGCGGCCATTCGACCGCGCGGCCGAGCTGGAGAGGTTTTTTCGCCATCGTCTATCGTCCTTTTCGGACGTCGAGATGGACGCAATTGTCGTCGCCGTCAACCAGTGGCAACCGTCTGGATCATGACGATCCGGTCGTTGCCGGACTCGCAACCCCACAGCTCACCCGGCCGCCCATCGAGCTGGCGAACGTTGGCGTTTGGCTTGTCGCTGGCGAAGACGTTGAACTTCTCGGTCGCGGGATCGAAGCGGACGATCGCATTGGCCGAGAAATCGGAGAGCCAGACCTTGTCCTTGTCATCGACGAAAACCGCATAGGCGCGGGGATGCTCGCCCGGCAGCTTCCAGGTCTTCCACGAACCGTCGGCGGGATCGTGCATGGATACGTGCCCGCTGTTCCACTCGCTGGCCCAGATCCGGCTCTTCGAATCCGACCAGACGCGCCGCGAACCGGCATTCGGCGTCGGCGGCTGCACGACGCTGGCGTTGCCGGTCGCAAGATCGATCTTCGCGATGTAGCTGCCGGCAAGCGAGGCGTACCAGACGTCGCCCCTGGGCGTCACGGTGATGCCATAAGGCCCGACGCCCTTCGGCGCCTTGAACACCGTCATCTCGCCGGATTTCGGCACGAGCCGGCCGTAATAGCCGGACTGGCCGGTGAACCAATAGGTGCCGGCCTTGTCGAACACGCCGGTGTTGAGATTGGCGTAAGCGAACTTTTCGGGCAGGCGGAACAGCGTGACCTTGAGATCGTCCGGGTCGACCCGAGCGATCGCGTTCTGGCCGCCCTCGGTGATCCACGGCGCGCCATCCGGGCCGATGGTCACGCCATGCGGGGCTGCACCCTGGCCGAGGTTCACGGTTTTGAACGATCCGTCCCTGGGATCGAGCTTGCCGAGCATGCCCTTGCCTTGCGCGGTGAACCAGATCGTGCCGTCGGGGGCGGGCGTGAGGTCGTGCAGGCCGATGCCGGGGCTGATCGGGAAATATTTCGTGCGGAACGGGCCCTCTTGCGCAAAAGCTGGGCGGATTGCGAGGACGGCGGCGCCGGAGACGAGAAACTGGCGGCGATTCATGGCGTTACCCCGACTGTTTCAGATGGAGGTTGGACGCGCAGATCAAGTGGCGTCAAGCTTAGTCCGCTGCTCTTCAAGCGTCAGTCGAAGGCGAGCGCCCAAGCGTTCACATTTGCTTGCGCTCCGTGTAATACGCCCCCGCGAACTGACAGCTCTAACGAACGGAAGCGCATCATGACCGCCATTGTCGACATCATCGGCCGCGAAATTCTCGATAGCCGCGGCAATCCGACCGTCGAGGTCGACGTCGTATTGGAAGACGGCTCGCTCGGCCGCGCCGCGGTGCCCTCGGGCGCCTCGACCGGCGCCCATGAGGCGGTGGAGCTGCGCGATGGCGACAAGGCTCGCTACCTCGGCAAGGGCGTCTCGAAGGCCGTCGGCGCCGTCAACGGCGAGATCTATGAGGCGCTCAGCGGCATGGATGTCGAGCACCAGGTCCAGATCGACCAGGTCATGATCGATCTCGACGGCACGCCGAACAAGAGCCGTCTCGGCGCCAATGCCATCCTCGGAGTCTCGCTGGCCAGCGCGAAGGCGGCCGCGCAATCGCTCGACATGCCGCTCTATCGTTACGTCGGCGGCACTTCCGCTCGGGTCCTGCCGGTCCCGATGATGAACATCATCAATGGCGGCGTGCATGCCGACAACCCGATCGACTTCCAGGAGTTCATGATCCTGCCGGTCGGCGCCACGAGCTTCGCCGAAGGTCTGCGCTACGGCGCGGAAGTATTCCACACGCTGAAGTCCGAACTGAAGAAGGCCGGCCACAACACCAATGTCGGCGACGAAGGCGGCTTCGCGCCGAACCTGCCGTCGGCGGACGCTGCGCTCGAATTCGTCATGAACGCGATCGGCAAGGCCGGCTTCAAGGCGGGCTCCGACGTCGTGCTCGGGCTCGACTGCGCCTCGACCGAGTTCTTCAAGAACGGCAAATACGTCTATGAAGGCGAGGGCAAGACCCGCTCGATCTCCGAGCAGGCCAAGTATCTCGCCGACCTCGTGTCGCGCTATCCGATCGTCACCATCGAGGACGGCATGTCGGAGGACGACATGGACGGCTGGAAGGAGCTGACCGATCTCATCGGCAAGAAGTGCCAGCTCGTCGGCGACGATCTCTTCGTCACCAACGTCAAGCGCCTGTCCGAGGGCATCAAGGCGGGCCGCGCCAACTCTATCCTGATCAAGGTCAACCAGATCGGCACGCTGACCGAGACGCTCGCTGCCGTCGAGATGGCGCACAAGGCTGGCTACACCTCCGTCATGTCGCACCGCTCCGGCGAGACCGAGGATTCCACCATCGCCGATCTCGCGGTCGCCACCAATTGCGGCCAGATCAAAACAGGCTCCCTTGCGCGTTCGGATCGCACCGCCAAATACAACCAGCTTCTGCGCATCGAGCAGCAGCTCGGCAAGCAGGCCGTCTATCCCGGCAAGGCGGCGCTGAAGGCGCTGGCGTAGTCAACGAACTGAAAAAGGGGAGGTCGACATGAGCGACGGCAGAAACGGACTTCAGTTGCGTTCGCTGATCAAGAAAAGCGGCGAGCTCGAGATCTCGCTCGTCGACGTGCCGACCCCCGAGCCTGCCGAGGACGAGGTCGTCGTCCGCGTCGAGGCGACCCCGATCAACCCGTCGGATCTCGGCCTCCTCGTCGGCGCAGCCGACATGAGCACCGCGAAGGCGTCGGGCACGAAGGAAGCCCCGGTCATCACCGCCAAGATGCCTGACGCCGCGATGCGGGCTATGGGGGCGCGGCTCGACCAATCGTTGCCGGTTGGCAATGAGGGCGCCGGTGTCGTCATCAGGACCGGCTCGTCTGACGCCGCGAAGGCGCTGATGGGCAAGACGGTCTCGATGATCGGCGGCGCGATGTACGCGCAGTACCGCACCTTGAAGGCGAGGGACTGCCAGCCGCTGCCTGAGGGCACGACGGCGGCGGAGGGCGCGTCCTGGTTCGTCAACCCGCTCACCGCGCTCAGCATGACCGAGACGATGCGGCGCGAGGGCCACAAGGCGCTGGTGCACACGGCGGCCGCCTCCAATCTCGGGCAGATGCTGAACAAGATCTGCATCAAGGACGGCATCCCGCTGGTCAACATCGTGCGCAGCAAGGAGCAGGCCGACATCCTGCACAAGATCGGCGCCAAGCACGTCGTCGATTCCACCGCGCCGAGCTTCCTCGAGGATCTCACCAATGCGCTGGTCGAGACCGGCGCCACCATCGCCTTCGATGCCATCAGCGGCGGCAGGCTCGCCGGCAACATCCTGAGGTGCATGGAAGTTGCGATCAACAAGACAGCCAAGGAGTACAGCCGCTATGGTTCCAGCGTGCACAAGCAGGTCTATGTTTACGGCATGCTCGACACGCGGCCGATCGAGCTGCCGCCCGGCTTCGGCATGGCCTGGGGCGTCGGCGGCTGGCTGCTGACCCCGTTCCTCCAGAAGATCGGGCCAGCCGAGATCGGACGGCTGCGCCAGCGTGTCGCGAGCGAATTGAAGACGACGTTCGCCAGCCACTACACCAAGGTCGTGTCGCTTCCAGAGGCGCTCGATCCGGCCAACATTGCGGTGTACGCCAAACGGGCGACCGGCGAAAAATTCCTCATCAACCCAAATAAATTTGCGTGAACGCCGACGCGAGCGTGACCAAAGAAGGTCTTGCCTTCTGAGCAAGGCGGGAGAACATTCCCGCCGCAATTGAAAGCGGAAAAAACCGCAACGCTCAGAAGGGGACATTCCCATGACCGAACTCAACCGCCGTCACCTGCTTGCCGGCGCCGCCGCCATTGGCGCGGCGAGCTTGTCGCGCCTGGGAACCACGCCAGCCAATGCGGCAGTGCCGCAAAGCGGAGCCCAGGCGCCGGGCTTCTATCGCTACAAGGTCGGTTCCTACGAATGCACCTCGATCAATGACGGGGCGCGCACCTTCCCGATGCCCGACAAGTTCGTCACCAACGTTCCGAAGGAGGAGGCGCTCGCCGCCGCCGACGCCGCCTACATGCCGAAGGGCATGGTCACGATCCCGTTCAACCCGCAGCTCATCAACACCGGCAGCAAGCTGGTGCTGATCGACACCGGTAACGGTGTTGCGAATTTCGAGGCGAGCAAGGGTGCGGTCGGCCGGACTCTTCAGAACCTTGCGGCCGCAGGCGTCGACCCGAAGAGCATCGATGTCGTGCTGTTCTCTCACCTTCATCCCGACCACACCAACGGCGTTCGGCTCGCGGACGGAGCTGTGGCCTTCCCGAATGCAGAGTTGATGGTGCCGGCCAAGGAATGGGACTTCTGGACGAGCGACGAGAACGCCGCCAAGGCCCAGTCCAACGAAATGATGAAGAACTACTTCGCCAACGTGAAGAAGACCTTTGCCGGTCTTGAATCCAAGGTGACGAAGTATGATTGGGGCAAGGAGGTTGCGCCCGGCATCACCTCGATCGGAACGCCCGGCCATACGCCCGGGCACACCTCATTCGCCGTCGCGTCGGGCAATGCCAAGGTTCTGATCCAGTCCGACGTCACCAACATTCCCGAGCTGTTCCTGCGCAATCCGGATTGGCACGTTGCCTTCGACACCGATGGTGCTCTCGCGCAGCAGACACGCCACAAGTTCTACGACATGGCGGTAGCGGAGAAGGCGACGGTGGTCGGCTTCCACTTCACCTTCCCGTCGGTCGGCCACGTCGAGAAGGACGGCGCCAAATATCGCCTGGTCCCGTCGGCCTGGAATCCGACGATCTGATCGGTTCAGTTCTTCGCGTCGGTTGGTCGGGCCGCCGTTTGGCGGCCCGATTGTTTTGGGACGACCGATCGCTTTTGCGAAACCCAGCGTTTCCAAACCGAAACGGTTCATGCACTTGCATCATCTCGCCGAGACGGATTAAGTGCGCGGGCTCGTTTCCCGCTTAGAGGTTCAAGGACAACCATGGCCTACAACATCGTCACGATCGCCGGCAGCCTGCGCAAGGAGAGCTTTTCGCTCAAGATCGCCAACGCGCTCGCAAAGCTCGCGCCGGCATCCCTCACGCTCGAGGTCATCACGCCGGCGGGTATCTCGTTCTTCAACCAGGACCTCGAGAGCGCGCCGCCTGCCGACTGGCTGGCTTTCCGCGAAAAGCTCCAGAAGTCGAACGGCGTTCTGTTCGTGACTCCTGAATACAACCGCGCAATCCCGGGCGTCCTGAAGAACGCCATTGACGTTGCCTCGCGGCCCTATGGCAAGAGCTCGCTCAACGGCAAGCCGGTCGGCATCATCTCCAACTCGCCGGGCCCGCAGGGCGGAGTCAGTGCTGCGAAAACGTTGCAGAATATCCTGCCGGGCATCGCGGGCCCGATCCTGCAGCAGCCCGAGACCTATCTGAACGCCGTCGGCGATGCCTTCGACCCCGCCGGCAACCTGATCAAGGACTCGCTGAAGACCGTACTCCAGCAGTACATCGACGCCTTCGCCGCGCACGTCGCCAAGCACCAGGGCTGATCGACTAGGCCCCACACTCCGAGCGCGTGTCCAACTCTCCGTCATGGCCGGGCTTGTCCCGGCCATCCACGGCCTTGTTGGATCGACGAAGACGTGGATGCCCGGCACAAGGCCGGGCATGACGCCCGGTGAGATTCTGCCCAATTTGACCGATCGCACTCCGGGTGGACAACAGACACCATCGGGTGGGCTGGGCAGGGGATTAGCACTCCCTTAACCAACCTGTCCCATGTTGCCGGACATGGTCACCCGTGCGCGCCTGAAGTCGATCCTGACCGGCCTTGCCCTCTACACCATGGCGGCCGCGATCGTCGGCTATTTCGGCATCAACGCCTACACCGGCAAATACGGTCTCAACGCCCGCCAAGAGCTCGACCAGGAGATCATCGCGTTGACGGGCGAACTTGCTCGGCTGAAGCGCGAGCGCGCCGAGGGCGAGCAGCGGGTGTCGCTGTTGCGCTCGGAAAAGATCGACCCCGACATGCTGGACGAGCGCGCGCGATTCCAGCTCCAGTTCGTCAATCCGCACGACCTCGTGCGGATGAACAATTCGAACTAGTTCGTCCGCACATTCTCGAGATCGAAGCTTCTGCTGATCCTCAGCAGGGCCGGCCGCCTATGTCGAAGGTCGTAATTGTGGGGCGCGCTCTCGCCTTGACGACTGCAGTGCCGGAGGTTCATGCCTTCTTGCACGCTGCACTTGAGGATTGACGCAGATCAATCGGACTGCGCCGGCAGAATCTACACTGCCATCCGGAGGAAACAGTGATGAATGGGCAAATGCACCCGCATCACGCGGCTCGCGTCGAGGCCGCCATCGCGTCAGGCCAGGCGGCACGCTCCGCGCTCGTGGCCTCGTGGTGCCGTTCCTCGCGATTGCATCATCTCGATCCCTCGGGCCGCAGGCCGCCGATCCGCCTCACCGAGGCCGAGCTATACCATGCGCGCGGTCGCGTCGCGCCGCTGCTGTCGGCCGCTCAAGGTGCGATGGACCGGCTCTATCAGGCGGTCGGCGCTGCCGGCTGCTGCGTGCTGCTTGCCGACCGCGAGGGCACCCCGGTCGATCGCCGTGGCACGCCGGCCGACGATTCCACGTTCCAATCCTGGGGCCTGTGGACCGGCGCGCTCTGGAGCGAGGAGCACGAGGGCACCAACGGCATCGGCACCTGCCTCGTCGAGCAGCGGCCTCTGACCATCGACCGCGACCAACATTTCTTCACGCGCAACACGCTTCTGAGCTGCACCGCTGTCCCGATCTACGATCATGACGGGATGCTGGCCGGCGTGCTCGACGTCTCCTCCTGCCGTGCCGACCGCACCGACGCCTTCGCCAACCTGATCGCACTTGCCGTGGGCGAGGCGGCAAAACGCATCGAGGCCGACTTATTCCGTAAAGCCTTTGCCCATGCCCGCATCGTGCTGACGCCGTCAGCCGACGGCCATTGCGGCGGTCTCGTCGCGGTCGATGCGGATGATCTCGTGATAGGTGCGACAAGGTCCGCCCGGGTCGGACTTGGGATCGCGCCCGGCCGCCCGTTGCAGCCGGTGCCCGCAGCCGATCTTCTCGGTGGCGATGCAGCGCGCGACCACCTCGCCGGTGGCCAGCGCGCAGTATTGCAGCGGGCGCTGTTGCGCGCGGGCGGCAACGTTTCCGCGGCCGCCAAGGCTCTCGGCGTCAGTCGCGCCACGCTGCACCGAAAGCTCAGGCGCTTCGAACTGAAGCACTGAGCTGCGATTTCGTCCCCGCATTCATAGCTAAATTCCTCATAGTGAGGAGCCTGCGAAGCAGGCGTCTCGAACCATGCAGGCCCGATTGTCGCCCGCGGCCATCCTTCGAGACGCGCGCTAAGACGCGCCCCTCAGGATGAGGTCGGTATGTGTGGCTGCATCCTGTGCGACTGCATCTCCTGTCGCAGAACTGCGACAGGTCGCCTCCGTCATCGCTTCGCCCCGGGCTGACAGAAGACGCCTCCCGCTTCATCGTCTGCGCAAGTCGTGAGCACACGACGATCGTGCAAACAGCAACATCGGGAGTGAACATGAACAAGGTTGAATTCGTCAACGTCGCACAAGTGCCTTTCGCCGCGAAGTACGACAATTTCATCGGCGGCAAATTCGTCGCCCCACAATCCGGCAAGTATTTTGACAACGCCTCGCCCGTGAACGGGCAGGTCGTCTGCAAGATCGCGCGCTCCGATCACCAGGACGTCGAAGCAGCGCTCGATGCGGCGCATGCTGCCAAGGCTGCCTGGGGCAGCACGAGCGTTGCCGAGCGCGCCGCGATCTTGAACCGGATCGCCGATCGCATGGAAGAGAACCTCGAGCGGCTCGCAATCGCCGAGACCTGGGACAACGGCAAGCCGATCCGCGAAACCCGCGCCGCCGACCTGCCGCTCGCGATCGATCACTTCCGCTATTTCGCTGGCGTCGTTCGTGCCCAGGAAGGCTCGATCGGCGAGATCGATCACGACACCATCGCCTATCATTTCCACGAGCCGCTCGGCGTCGTCGGTCAGATCATCCCCTGGAACTTCCCGTTGCTGATGGCGTGCTGGAAGCTCGCGCCTGCGCTTGCCGCCGGCAATTGCGTGGTGCTGAAACCGGCCGAGCAGACGCCAGCCTCGATCATGGTCTGGGCCGAGATCGTAGGCGACCTGTTGCCGCCCGGCGTGCTCAACATCGTCAACGGCTTTGGCCTCGAGGCCGGCAAGCCGCTCGCGTCCAGCCCACGCATCGCCAAGATCGCCTTCACAGGCGAGACCACGACGGGCCGGCTGATCATGCAATATGCCGCCCAGAACCTCATTCCCGTTACGCTCGAGCTCGGCGGCAAATCGCCGAACATCTTCTTCAAGGACGTCACCGCGGAAGACGACGATTTCTTCGACAAGGCGATCGAAGGCTTCGTGATGTTCGCGCTGAACCAGGGCGAGGTCTGCACCTGTCCAAGCCGTGCGCTGGTTCATGAGGACATCTACGACCGCTTCATGGAGCGGGCGCTGAAGCGCGTCGCCGCCATCAAGCAGGGCGATCCTCGTGCCGCGGACACCATGATCGGTGCCCAGGCCTCGGGCGAGCAGTTGGAGAAAATTCTTTCCTATATCGACATCGGCAAGAAGGAAGGGGCGAAGGTCCTGGCTGGCGGTGGCCGCGCCAGCCTCGGCGGCGATCTTTCGGGCGGCTATTACGTCCAGCCGACGGTGTTCCAGGGCCACAACAAGATGCGGATCTTCCAGGAGGAGATCTTCGGCCCCGTCGTGTCGGTCACGACCTTCAAGACGGATGACGAGGCGCTCGCGATCGCCAACGATACGCTCTATGGCTTGGGGGCCGGTGTCTGGAGCCGCGATGCCAATCGCTGCTACCGCTTCGGCCGCGCCATCCAGGCAGGCCGGGTCTGGACCAACTGCTACCACGCCTATCCCGCACATGCGGCGTTCGGCGGCTACAAGCAATCAGGTGTCGGCCGCGAGACCCACAAGATGATGCTCGATCACTATCAGCAGACCAAGAACCTCCTGGTCAGCTACAGCCCGAAGAAGCTCGGCTTCTTCTGATCGAGACGGGGCGGCGCCACGCGGCGCCGCTTCCGTCATCCGCCTGTCAGAGAACTGAGACAAGACGAAGGGCCGAGCTATTCAGCTCGGCCCTTTCGGCATTCGAAGCGATGCTAGGCAAAAGACGGAGGCTTGGCCATGAAGAACGTTCGTTCAACGCGGAAGATGCATGTTGGCGCGATGTTGCTCGGTGCGGCCGCTTTGGCGTTCCTCCCGCCCTCGATGGCCTTCGCGCAGGCCGGCTCGGCGCCAGCCGGCGCCAAGCCCGTTCCGACGCTCGACGGCAAGCCGCCACTGATCCTCGGGCATCGCGGCCTGCCGGGGCTGGTGCCTGAAGAGACCGAGGCATCGTATGACCTTGCAGCAGCCCTCGGAACCGACGCGCTCGAGGAGGACCTGCACCTGACCAAGGATTGTATCCTGGTCGCACGTCACAATCCCTGGCTGAACGACAATACCAACGTTGCCGAGGTGGCGAAGACCAATCCGGCGGTTGCGGCCCGCAAGCGCACGATCCCCGGCGTGCGCGTCAAGGCCCCATCTTCCCCCAGCACGCCTGCTGACTACCTCACGGATCTCACCGATCCGGCCGACCCCAAATCGGTGCTGAAATCGCTGATCGTGGATGGCGAAGACCATGCCAATGACTGGTCGATCACCGACTTCACGATGGCCGAGCTGAAGGACTGGATTGCCGGCACCACCTATGATGCGGCCAACGAAAGGCCGAAGGTCTTCAACGGCAAGTTCCCGATCATCAGCTTCCAGGACATCATCGACATCGCCAAGGCCAAGAGCAAGGAGACGGGGCGTACCATCACCGTCTATCCGGAAACCAAGAATCCGACCTGGAACAATGCGCAGGCAATCGCCAATGGCTGTGGTGCGCCCGGCAGCCATCCGCTCGAGGATGCCCTGATCAAGATCATCAAGGACAACGGTCTCAACTCGAAGGACGCCCCCATCTTCGTCCAGAGCTTCGAGCCCGGTAGCCTGAAATATATGCGCAGCCATGGCCTGGAGACGCGGCAGGTCCAGCTCATCGATGGCAACGGTGTCGACTTCAAAGCCGGCAAGGTCCTCAACAACAACATCACCAATTCGCGTCCGTTCGACTGGACGGTGTCGGGTGACGCGCGCTTGTACGATGCGATGGTGACCCCTGAGGGCCTTGCGGAGATCAAGACCTATGCCGACGGCATTGGTCCGTGGAAGCCATATATCGTGCCGCTCAAGATTTCGCCGTGGAAGGACAGCAACGCCGATGGCTCGCCCTACAAGGGATCGACGCCGGAGGCTTCGACGCAGGAAGCGACCAGCCTCGTTGCCGACGCGCACAAGCTCGGCCTGTTCGTGCACGTCTTCACTTTCCGAAACGAGAAGAAGTATCTGGCTGGCGACTATCACGGCGACGCAAGCCTCGAATATCTCAAGTTCTTTCGTCTCGGCGTGGATGGGGTCTTTACCGATTTCACGCATACCGGAGTTGACGCCCGCGCGGCCTATCTGCGTGAGCTCGGCTGGTGAGGCAGAGCCCGGGGGGAGCAATTGTTGCCCGATCGGCGCCAAAGATTTTGCAATATTTCGGTCACGTTGCAGTGCGGCATAATGAATATCGCGCGATGTCGCCGCGGTGCTTTCGCGCGCGATTGAGTTAGGTTAGAGAGGGCTTAGTTTTCTCTGACCCGGAATTCCTATGGCCGCACCCAAGAAAGCCGCCGCAAGCGCAGCGCAGGACAAGACCAACGGCGGCTCGCCCCCGGAATTCACCAGAGAGCAGGAGCTCAAGGCGCTCCGCGACATGCTCCTGATCCGGCGATTCGAGGAGAAGGCCGGCCAGCTCTATGGCATGGGTGCGATCGGCGGCTTCTGCCACCTCTATATCGGCCAGGAGGCCGTGGTGGTCGGCATGCAGATGGCGCTGAAGGACGGCGACCAGGTCATCACCGGCTATCGCGACCACGGCCATATGCTCGCCACCGGCATGGAGGCCAAGGGCGTCATGGCCGAGCTCACCGGACGCCGCGGCGGCTATTCCAAGGGCAAGGGCGGCTCCATGCACATGTTCAGCGTGGAGAAGAAGTTTTACGGCGGCCACGGCATCGTCGGCGCCCAGGTCTCGCTCGGTGCGGGGCTCGCTTTCGCCAACCACTATCGCGGCAACGACAACGTCGCCATTACCTATTTCGGCGATGGAGCGGCGAACCAGGGCCAGGTTTATGAGAGCTTCAACATGGCGGAGCTCTGGAAGCTGCCGGTGATCTTCGTCATCGAGAACAACCGCTACGCCATGGGCACGGCGGTGTCGCGCGCCTCGGCGCAGCAGGATTTCTCCAAGCGCGGCCTGTCCTTCAACATCCCCGGTCATCAGGTCGACGGCATGGATGTCCGTGCGGTGAAGGCTGCGGCTGACGAGGCGGTCGCATGGTGCCGCGCCGGCAAGGGCCCGGTGATCCTGGAGATGCAAACCTACCGCTACCGCGGCCACTCGATGTCGGACCCTGCAAAATACCGTACGCGCGAGGAGGTCGAGAAGGTCCGTCACGACCAGGACCCGATCGAGCAGGTGCGCAACCGCCTCCTGGCCGCCAAGGTGAGCGAGCAGGACCTCAAGGCGATCGACGCCGAGGTCCGCGACATCGTCAATGCCTCCGCCGACTTTGCCCAGCATGATCCCGAGCCGGATGTGTCCGAGCTCTGGACCGACGTTTACCGCTAATAGCGCGCAAGCTTTCTTTTGGAGTCGATATGCCAATTCAAGTGCTGATGCCCGCGCTGTCGCCCACGATGGAAAAGGGCAACCTCGCCAAATGGCTGAAAAAAGAGGGCGAGACGATCAAGTCGGGCGACGTGATTGCCGAGATCGAGACCGACAAGGCGACCATGGAGGTCGAGGCGACCGATGAGGGTACGCTCGGCAAGATCCTGATCCCCGAAGGCACGGCGGATGTCGCCGTGAATACGCCGATCGCGACGATTCTTGCCGATGGCGAGAGCGCCGCTGATCTGGCGAAGGCGCCCGCGCCTGCCAAGGCCGCCGAGTCCGCGCCGCCCGCCGCGGCTAAGGCCGAGGCGCCTGCGCCGAAATCAGCGGCGCCTTCCGCGCCGCAAGCTGTTGCCGAGCCCGATCCCGAGGTGCCCGCCGGCACTGAGATGGTGAAGCAGACCGTCCGCGAAGCCTTGCGCGATGCCATGGCCGAGGAGATGCGGCGTGACGGCGACGTCTTCGTGATGGGCGAAGAGGTTGCGGAATATCAGGGCGCCTACAAGATCACGCAGGGCCTCTTGCAGGAATTCGGCGCCAAGCGCGTCATCGACACACCGATCACCGAGCATGGCTTTGCCGGCATCGGCGTCGGCGCCGCGATGGCCGGGTTGAAGCCGATCGTCGAGTTCATGACCTTCAACTTCGCCATGCAGGCGATGGACCAGATCATCAACTCCGCCGCCAAGACGCTCTATATGTCCGGCGGCCAGATGGGTTGCTCGATCGTGTTCCGCGGTCCCAACGGTGCCGCCGCGCGCGTCGCCGCCCAGCATAGCCAGGATTACTCCTCCTGGTACTCGCACATTCCGGGCCTCAAGGTGATCGCGCCGTATTCGGCCGCGGATGCCAAGGGCCTGCTCAAGGCCGCGATCCGCGATCCCAATCCGGTGATCTTCCTCGAGAACGAAGTTCTCTATGGCCACACCGGCGAAGTGCCGAAGCTCGACGACTACGTGATCCCGATCGGCAAGGCGCGCATCGTGCGCTCCGGCAGCCACGTCACGATCATCTCGTGGTCGAACGGTATGACCTATGCGCTGAAAGCGGCGGATGAACTCGCCAAGGACGGCATCGAGGCCGAGGTGATCGACCTGCGCACGCTGCGACCGATGGACACCGAGACCTTCATCAACTCCGTGAAGAAGACCGGCCGTGCCGTCACGGTGGAGGAGGGCTGGGCCCAGAGCGGCGTCGGCGCCGAGATCGCAGCGCGCATCATGGAGCACGCCTTCGACTACCTGGACGCGCCGGTGACACGCGTTTCGGGTAAGGACGTGCCGATGCCCTACGCAGCGAACCTGGAGAAGCTCGCGCTGCCCTCGGCAGCCGAAGTGGTCGAGGCCGCCAAAGCCGTCTGCTACAGGTAGACCATGGCAGGGCCCAAGGAACAGCCACTTCCGCCTGACGTGATTGGACGCGAGGACGCGATCGAGATTTTGCGCGTGTTCGTGCTCGACGGCGGGCTGTCGATGGCGTTCCAGCGTGCCTTCGAGGAGCCTGACATGTGGGGCCTCTTGCTCGTCGATCTCGCTCGTCATGCCGCGCGCGCCTACGCGCGCGAGAGCGAGATGAGCGAGGAGGATGCGCTCGGCCGGATCCTCGACATGTTCGAGGCCGAGATCGAGCGTCCGACCGATCTCGGCACCACGACGCCGCGCGGTCAGAAGGGGCACTGAGCGTGGCGATCGAATCCCATCACTGCGATGTCATGCTGGAGGCGATCGGCGAGGCCGAGGCCTTCCCTGGCTCCAAAAATATTCTCGACAAGCTCGGCATCCCCTGGATCGATCTTGCCGACGACCGCTCCATCGCCATGATGAAAACGTGGCGTTCCAATCCCGCCAATGAGCGCCTGTGGCAGGGCGACATCGGTAACTAATCCTGGTCTGTTCGTCTTCCGGTGGGTCGGGAGACGACGTTTTGAGAAGTTCTTCGTGAGGTCAGCATGCCCATCAACATCCTGATGCCCGCTCTCTCGCCAACGATGGAGAAGGGCAACCTCGCCAAGTGGCTGAAGAAAGAGGGCGACAAGGTCAAATCCGGCGACGTCATCGCCGAGATCGAGACCGACAAGGCCACCATGGAGGTCGAGGCGATCGATGAAGGCACGATCGCCAAGATCCTGGTGCCCGAGGGTACGCAAGACGTACCGGTCAACGATGTCATCGCCGTGCTTGCCGGCGAGGGCGAGGACGTGAAGGCCGCGGGCGCTGCCAAGCCCGCCGCGTCGGCTGCGCCGCCGAAAGCCGCGGAAGCACCGGCTGCCGCCCCAGCCCCCGCACCGGCTCCGTCGACGGCGGCACCGCCTCCCGCTGCTGCTCCTGCGGCACCGGCTGCGCAAACCAACGGCCAAGGCGGCCGCGTGTTCTCCTCGCCGCTGGCGCGCCGTCTTGCCAAGGATGCGGGGATCCAGATCGCGATGGTCACCGGCACCGGCCCGCACGGACGTGTCGTCGCGCGCGACGTCGAGCAGGCCAAGTCCGGCAAGGGCCTGAAGGCGCCGGCAGCGGCGCCGTCCGCTGGACCGTCAATCGCGCCGACCATGTCGGACAAGCAGATCCTGGCGCTGTTCGAGCCGGGCTCCTACGACATCGTCCCGCATGACGGCATGCGCCGCACCATCGCGCAGCGCCTGACCGCGTCGATCCAGAACGTCCCACACTTCTATCTCACGATCGACTGCGATATCGGCAAGCTTCTGGTCGCGCGCGAGGAGATCAACGCGGCAGCTCCAAAGGACAAGGAGAAGAAGCCGCTCTACAAGATCTCGGTCAACGATTTCGTCATCAAGGCGATGGCGGTCGCGCTGCAGAAGATCCCGAACTGCAATGTGAGCTGGACCGAATCCGGCATGGTCAAGCACCACCATTCCGACGTCGGTGTCGCGGTGGCAATGCCCGGCGGCCTGATCACGCCGATCATCCGCAAGGCAGAGACCAAGACGCTGTCCACCATCTCCAACGAGATGAAGGATTTTGCGACCCGCGCGCGCTCGCGCAAGCTGAAGCCTGAGGAGTACCAGGGCGGCACCACCGCGGTATCGAACCTCGGCATGTTCGGCATCAAGGACTTCACCGCGGTGATCAACCCACCGCATGCGACGATCCTTGCGGTCGGCACCAGCGAGGAGCGGCCTGTGGTGCGGAGCGGCAAGATCGAGATCGCACAGATGATGAGCGTGACGCTGTCCTGCGACCACCGCGCCATCGATGGCGCGCTCGGCGCCGAGCTGATCGGCGCGTTCAAGCAGCTCATCGAAAATCCCGTCATGATGATGGTGTGAGCCGCGACCGGTGAATACGTAGGGTGGGCAAAGGCGCAACGCGCCGTGCCCACCTTTTCATAGCGTTGGAAGGCGGTGGGCACGCGTCGCTTTGCCCACCCTACGAAGTCCAGTTGAATGGGAGCCGCAATGGCCGACACATCCTTCGACGTCATCATCATCGGCTCCGGCCCCGGCGGCTACGTCACCGCGATCCGCGCCGCGCAGCTCGGCCTCAAGACCGCGATCGTCGAAAAGTCCTATCTCGGTGGCATCTGCCTGAACTGGGGCTGCATCCCGACCAAGGCGCTGCTGCGCTCGGCCGAGATCTACCACTACATGCAGCACGCCAAGGATTACGGCCTGTCGGCGGAAAAGATCTCGTTCGATCCGAAGGCGGTGGTGCAGCGCTCGCGCGGCGTCTCGAAGCGGCTGAACGACGGCGTCGGATTCCTGATGAAGAAGAACAAGGTCAGCGTCATCTGGGGCGCCGCCTCGATCGACGCGCCCGGCAAGGTTACGGTGAAGAAGTCCGACGTCGAAGGGCCGAAGGGTTCGCTGGGCGAGGGGACTTATCAGGCCAAGCACATCATCATCGCGACCGGCGCGCGGCCGCGCGTGCTGCCGGGGCTCGAGCCCGACAAGAAGCTGGTCTGGACCTATTTCGAGGCCATGATCCCGGAGCGTATCCCGAAGTCGCTGCTGGTGGTCGGCTCGGGCGCCATCGGCATCGAGTTCGCGTCCTTCTTCCACACCATGGGGTCCGACGTCACCGTAGTCGAGGTGCTGCCGCAGATTCTGCCTGTCGAGGACGCGGAGATCGCGGGCCTTGCACGCAAGCGCTTCGAGAAGATAGGCATCAAGATCATGTCCTCGACCAAGGTGACGAAGCTCGACAAAAAGGCCGACAGCGTCGTCGCCACCATCGACGACGGCAAGGGCAACCCTGTCACGACCGAGTTCGAGCGCGTGATCTCCGCCGTCGGCGTCGTCGGCAACATCGAGAATCTCGGCCTCGAAAAGCTCGGCGTCAAAACTGATCGCGGCTGCATCGTCATCGACGGCTACGGCAAGACCAACGTTCCTGGCATCTACGCCATCGGTGACGTTGCCGGTCCGCCCATGTTGGCTCACAAGGCCGAGCATGAGGGAGTGATCTGCGTCGAGGCTATCAAGGGCCTGCATCCGCACGCCATGGACAAGAACATGATCCCGGGCTGCACCTATTGCCATCCGCAGGTCGCCTCCGTCGGCCTCACCGAAGCCAAGGCCAAGGAGAGCGGACGCGAAATCCGTGTCGGCCGCTTCCCCTTCGTCGGCAACGGTAAGGCGATCGCGCTCGGCGAGGACCAGGGCCTCGTCAAGGTGATCTTCGACAAGAAGACCGGGCAGCTCCTCGGCGCCCACATGATCGGCGCGGAGGTCACCGAACTGATCCAGGGCTACGTCGTCGCGATGAACCTCGAGACGACCGAGGAAGAGCTGATGCATACGGTCTTCCCGCATCCGACGCTGTCGGAAATGATGAAGGAAGCCGTGCTGGATGCCTACGGGCGGGTGCTGAATATCTGACCGCTGTCGTCATTGCGAGCGTGGCGAAGCAATCCAGAGTTCATCCGCGGAAACGGTCTGGATTGCGTCGCTTCGCTCGAAATGACGGGCGCGGAGAGGCCATTGGCATAAGAAGAAAGAAATAAGCCATGAAAGACAACGACAACCTCACCATCGAACGCCCGACCTTCGTCACGCATCTCGAATGCGCGATGGAGGGCGATCACTATCCGGCCGACCAGGTTCACAATCTGTCGAAAGCCGGCAAGCCATTGCTGGTGCGCTACGACCTCACTGCGGTGAAGAACGCGCTGACCAAGGAGGCGCTGAGCCAGCGCCCCGCCGACATGTGGCGCTACCGCGAACTGTTGCCGGTACGAAAGTGCAAGGACATCGTCTCGCTCGGCGAAGTGACCACGCCGCTGATCCGGCTGCCAAAACTGTCGCAAAAGCTCGGCGGCGGCGAGATCATCGTGAAAGATGAAGGCCGCCTTCCGACCGGCTCGTTCAAGGCGCGCGGCCTCGTCATGGCGGTGTCGATGGGCAAGGCGCTCGGCATCAAGCACATGGCGATGCCGACCAACGGCAATGCGGGCGCGGCACTTGCTGCTTATGCGACCTCCTGCGGCATCAAGACCACGATCTTCTGCCCCGCCGATACGCCGGAGGTGAACGTCAGCGAGATCGAATTGCAGGGCGCCACCGTCTATCGCGTCAACGGCTATATCGACGATTGCGGCAAGATCGTCGGCGAGGGCAAGGCGAAGGTCGGCTGGTTCGATACCTCGACGCTAAAGGAGCCGTACCGGATCGAGGGCAAGAAGACGATGGGGCTGGAACTCGCCGAGCAAATGGGCTGGGACGTGCCCGACGTGATCTTCTATCCAACCGGCGGTGGCACCGGCCTGATCGGCATGTGGAAGGCGTTTGATGAGCTCGAGAAGATCGGCTTCATCGGATCGAAGCGCCCGCGCATGGTTGCGGTGCAGGCGTCCGGCTGCGCGCCCATGGTGCGGGCCTATGAGAAGGGCACCGAGCACGCAGCGCGCTGGGAGGATGCCCACACGATCGCCTCGGGAATTCGCGTGCCGCAGGCGATCGGCGATTTCCTGATCCTGCGCGCCGTGCGCGAGAGCAAGGGCTTTGCCATCGCGGTCGATGACGACAAGATCTCGTCGGCGCTGAGCGAGGTCGCGCGTGAGGAGGGGCTGCTGTTGTGTCCCGAGGGTGCCGCGACCTACGCCGCCTACAAGCAGAGCCTCGCAGACGGCCGCGTCGCCAAGAACGATCGCGTTATGCTGTTCAACTGTGCGACCGGCCTGAAATATCCGCTGCCGCCGGTCACCCGCACGCTCGACCGGCACAAGCCGATCGACTTCTCGCAGTTCTAGCGCGGGCTCGTAGTTCTCCCTCTCCCCGCAAGCGGGAAGAGGTGAAAAGAGACGCTGTAGGAAGACGCAGATGCGAAAGATGATCTGGGCCGCTCTGTTCGCAATCCTTAGCGCGACCGGCGCCACGCGCGCCGACACCTATCCCTCACGTCCGATCACCATCATCGTGCCGTTCGCGGCCGGGGGGCCGTCGGATGCGATGGCGCGCGTGCTCGCCGAGCGCATGCGGGCGAGCCTCGGCCAGGCGGTGGTGGTCGAGAACGTCACCGGGGCCGGAGGCTCGATCGGGGTGGGGCGCGCCGTGCATTCGGCTCCTGACGGCTACACCATCTCCTTCGGCCATCTTGGTACGCACGTGGCCAATGGCGCTGTCTACAAGCTTCCTTATGATCTCGTCGCCGATCTCGAGCCGGTGGTGCTGCTGCCTAGCAATCCCATGATCGTCGTCAGCAAGAACGCCGTGCCGGCAACATCGCTGAAGGAACTGCTCGCCTGGCTGAAGTCTCGCCCGGAGCCCGCGACCGCAGGCACGGCCGGTGCGGGCTCCGGCAGCCACATCGCCGGCGTCTATTTCGAGAGCGTTTCCGGCATCAAGCTGCAATATGTACCCTATCGCGGCACGGGGCCGGCGCTGAACGACCTCGTCGCCGGCCAGATCGACATCATCGTCGACCAGACCTCCAACTCCATCAACCAGGTTCGCGCCGGCACCATCCGTGCCTACGCGATCAGCGACAACAAGCGCCTGGCGTCCGCGCCCGAAATCCCCACCGCCGATGAGGCCGGATTGAAGGGCTTTCAGATGACGCTGTGGTCAGGCCTTTGGGTGCCCAAGGGCACGCCGCAGGAGATCATATCCAGGCTCAACGCCGCGGTGGTGGAGGCGCTCGGCGATGCCGCCGTGAAGAAGCAGATGGAAAATCTCGGCCTCGAAATGCCGCCTCAGGACCAGCTCACCCCCGAAGCGCTCGGCGTGCGGCAGAAGGCCGAGATCGCCAAGTGGTGGCCGATCATCAAGGCGGCCGACATCAAGGTGGATTGAGGCGGGCTTGAGCGTGCTGCCTGACGTTCCGACCTCATCCTGAGGAGGGCGCAGAGCGCCCGTCTCGAAGGATGGCCGCTGGCGACAGCGGGGGCCTTCATGGTTCGAGACGGCCGCTTCGCGGCCTCCTCACCATGAGGATAGAGATCACGCCGTGGCGTCGGCCCGTCCTCCGAGCGCCATCTCCAGGCATTGCATCAGCTCCGAGGCGACGAACGGCTTACCAAGGAAGCAGAGTGCGCCGGCCCTCAGCGCACGTGCGCGCACGCTTTCATCCGGAAAGGCCGTAATGAATATGAACGGCGTGGCCGAGCCCCGGGTACGCATCTGCGTCAACAGGTCGATGCCGGACATGACCGGCATCTGCACGTCCGCAATCACGCAACTGGCGCCGTTCAGATCGGTCGAGCCCAGGAACTCTTCGGCCGAGGCGAATGTGTGGACAACGTATCCGCGCGACGCCAGAAGATTGTCGATCGCGGCCCGCACATAGGGATCATCGTCGAGCACCGAAATCACTGAAGGCGCTGACAAGATGTCCGCTCCCGAGCTGCCTGCCGCCGCGCGCCGGCCGGGAGTCAAGGTGGGCCCATCAAGCGAGATTTGGAACTCATACTTAGGTTTGTTCGTCCCGCTTGGCATTCTGAATCCCGAGCGCCTCGTTCATTTTCACCAGCTCGGCCAGCGACTTGGCACCCATCTTCCGCATGATCTGGCCGCGATAGATCTTGACGGTGATTTCGGCCAATCCGAGTTCGGCGGCCACGTGCTTGTTCATCAAGCCAGACGCGACCAGGGACAGCACGTCCCGTTCCCGCGGGGTGAGCGACTCGAAGCGGGACCTGACGTTCGACACCGTTTTCTCAATCTCGCGGCGCTTGCGGTCGCGCTCGATCGCGGCCTGGACCGCGTCCAGCATGTCCTGGTCGCGCACCGGCTTTGTCAGAAAGTCGACCGCGCCACTCTTCATGGCCCGGACGGTCATGGGTATATCGCCATGGCCGGTGATGAAGATGATGGGTGTGTGGATGTTTGCCTTAGCGAGATCGGCCTGCAGGTCGAGGCCGCTCAGTCCCGGCAGGCGGATATCCAGCACCAGACAGCTGGGGACCTCCGGCGGTTTGCTTTGCAGGATCTCCTGCGCCGAGCCGAATGCAGCAGCCCTGAGGCCGACCGATTCAAAGAGATTGATGAGCGCCCGGCGCACCGACGGGTCATCGTCGACGACCAGGACGATCGGCTCATTGTTATCGGCCTGCGGCAAGGAGGGCGCGGGGCGATCGGTCACGAAGCTTCCTCCCGATGCAAGGGCAGGGTGATCTGAAACGTCGCGCCGCACCCCTCATTGGGCGAGACCGACAGTCGTCCGCCGTGTGCCTCGACGATGGAGCGGCAGATCGAGAGGCCCATGCCCAGGCCGCTGGATTTGGTGGTGAAGAACGGTGTGAACATCCGATCAATCGCATCGGCAGAGATGCCGACGCCACGGTCCGTAACGCTTACCAGCACTGATCCATTTTTATCCGGACCGGAGCGGATCAACAGCTCACGCGGGTGGTCCTTGACGCCTTCCATCGCTTCGATCCCATTCATGATCAGGTTGATCAGCACCTGTTGTAACTGGATTCGGTCGCCGAAAATGTTGGGTAGTGCTGATCTCAACTCCATTCGCACCGATACGGCGTGGCTGGCCATCTCGCGCTGAACGAGCGCGACCGCCTCGCGAACGACCCCGTTGACGTCGAGCGGAACCATCTCGATGTCGGTTCTCTTGGCAAGTGCTCGGACGTGACGGATCACCTCGCTGGCGCGGTTGCCATCCTCGATGATCCATTCCACCGAGCGGCGCGCCCCTTTCAGATCGGGGGGACTACGCTGCAGCCAGCCGATGCACGCGTCGGCATTGGCCATCACGGCGGCGAGGGGCTGATTGAGTTCGTGAGCAATCGAGGCGGTCAGCTCGCCGAGCGTCGTGACGCGCGTCACATGGGCAAGCTCGGTCTGCGCCTTGCGGAGCGCCTGTTCAGCCTGGTCGGCGCGGATGGCCGCGGTCACATCGGTGCAGACGCCACGATAGCCGAGGAAATTGCCGTTGGCGTCGAAAAACGGCTTGCCGCTGGTGCGAACATAGGTCGGCTGTCCGTTCCGGTCTTTGCTCCGGTACACGAGGTCGCGAAACGGAGCGTGTGCGTCAAGTGCCGCCCGATGCTGTTGCCACTTCTCCGGTTGGAGCGCGGCATCGGGAGCAATGTCCCAACGTCTGAGCCCGACCGCCCAGAAAGGGGCCATGCCGGCCGTTTCGAGATGTTCGGAGACGCGGGTGACGCGATGGTCGGGCCCTGTCTCCCAGAACCAGTCGGACGCGGTTTCGGCATAGTCGCGGAAGCGCTGCTCGCTTTCGCGGAGTCGCCGTTCTGCCTCCTTGGCCGGGGTGACATCGCTCACCGAGCCAACGAACTCGACGCTACCACCGGCGTCTCGCAGGGCGCGGGCCACCGCGCGAACATATTTCACGGCGCCGTCGGGCATCACGAGCCGGTATTCGTGGTCGTAATCGCAACCCTCGCGCATCGCGCGCCCTGTGGTTCGTCGCACCGCGAGCCTGTCGTCCGGATGGATACGCTGGAGCATGAAGGGGATCGTGGGCTTCTCAGCCTCGTCGCATTGGAAGATGCGATATGTCTCCTTCGACCAGGTGATCTCGCTGGTCGCGGCCTTCCAGCCGAAGCTGCCGGTGTGGCTCAATTCCTGCGCCTGCGAGAGGTAAGCCTCGCTCTGTCGCAGCGCATTCTCCGCTTCCTTGCGCTCGGTGATGTTCTCGCAGGCGACCAGCACGATCTGCTTGCCACCAGCCTGCGGCATGGCCTTGGCGTTCTCGCGTACCCACAGGACCGAGCCGTCCTTGCGCACCTTCCGAATTTCCCAGGTATGTGACTGACCGACGGTCCCAAGGCACAGCGCAACGCATTGGCGGACGAAGCCGCGGTCTTCCTCGAAGAACACACCCAGCACCGATTGGCCGATCAGCTCCGCTACCGTATAGCCCAGTTGCGCAGCGCCGAACGTGTTCACGTTCACCACGGTTCCGGCAGGATCGACCATGAAATACATGACCGGGTTGTGCTCGAAGACCTGCTGCCATTGCGTCATAGCCTCGTGCAGATCGGCATTGCTGGATTTGACGATCGGCCTGAAGCGGCCGGTCCGCCGTTCGCTGAGGGCCCGCTGGATCAATCCCGACCCGATCAGGCACGCGAAAAGGAACGGAGCGATCACCAGGCGATCCTGCGGATCGGAGATGCGGAAATCAAAGAGGGGCGGGGCGGAGAAAAAGTCGAGCGCGGCAACGGCGAGGAGAGTGAGGAGAGCGGAGGCAAGGAAGCTGTCCATGACTGCGAACAGCAGGATCACCACGAGATAGCAGAACGCGGTCGCGGCGAGCCCGACCTGGAGGAAGAAACAGGCCGCGGTCACCAGCGCCAGCACAACGCAACCGAAGACGAATTGCGCTGCTGACTTCCAGATTTGTGCTATCTGGCCAGGCTTCATCGCAGACAGTC
>NZ_JBANBK010000062.1:0-51923 GCF_053572325.1 Bradyrhizobium sp. UFLA05-112
AGACTGGATCAATCCCCGCTAGGCGTGAGCACCCTGGTCGGCCAAGTCGCCAACAGGCGCGTCTTCGAATGATTGGGCGAACGCTCCCTTATTCGGAAATGCCTGCTAAGCAGTTGATATCACTACAGGTGAATTCGGCCGTTTTTTCTAAACGCGGCTTGAAATCGTTGAATAATCAATCTGATTTTGATTCCGCCATTCGGAGGTTCGATCCCTCCCGCCCCAGCCAGCACTAAGCTGCTGAGTTCGTTAGGTAAGCGGTCTATTTCCGCCAAATTGTTGGGTGCGTTTGGAAATGGAGCTTGGCAAGCTCGGTCCAAAATCGAACTAAGCGACCTCGCGCATCAAATCCACCATGTTGGCTTATCTCCGTTGCTTTCATCCAACATACACCGCGCGAGCTACTCGGGCAGGTCTGTTACGCCCTCATCGAAGAATAGGATATTACGGCGAACAAATCGGATCACCAGTCGAAATGATGCAATCGTGCGCAATGGGCGCCGTGCTTCAGTTCGCCCAGCGGATAAGCTCGGGGGGCGAGTGGCTCCCCCGCTACCAAAGCTCCGATTTTGCACGCCAAACTACGATTTCGTACGATTTGCTCTCGAGTCAGGCGCGGGTCTGAACTTTACGCCACGGATGATTCTGTCGGTGCTCATGCGCCCATCGGCATAGGCTGCCTTCGATGACATCCGTGCTAGTCGCGGTGTCGCAGCGCATTTACCAACAGGTCGAACGCTGCCGATGATTGTCGGCTCAGCGGGTAATAGAGATGGTACCCCGACCAAGGGACGCACCAATCTTCAAGCACTCTCGTGAGATTTCCCTTTAAGATGTGGGGCAGTGCGACGTCCTCAGGCACGTAAGCAACGCCGAAGCCAGCCACCGCCGCGTCGCCCACTTCGAAGATGCTATTGAAGACCAGTTGGCCCTCGACGCGCACCTTCACTTCATGCCCATTGTTTTCGAGTTCCCATGCGTACAGCCCGCCATAGGTAGGAAGCCGAAGATTTATACATTTGTGGTCGACAAGATCACCAGGGACCACCGGTGCGGGATGATTTGCGAAGTATGACGGTGAGCCGACGACCGCAAAGCGAACGTCGGGGCTGATGCGGACAGCAATCATATCCTTCGCGACCTGTTCACCGAGACGCACACCGGCGTCGTAGCGCTCGTCGACGATGTCGACGTTTCGGTTGTCCAGCGCAATCTCTACGTTGATGTCCGGATACTTTGCCAGAAGCTTTGCCAGCTTTGGCCAGAGAAAGGATCGAACCGGATGGTCGCCCGCAGTGATCCGGATGATTCCGGCGGGTCTATCCTGGTGTTCGCTCAAGTTCGCGAGCTCCGTTTCCAATTCGTCGAGTCGGGGAGCAACCGTTCGCAGCAGGCGTTCCCCGGCTTCCGTTGGATTGACGCCTCTGGTGTTGCGGGCTAGGAGCCGAACCCCAAGGCGTCCTTCGAGTCCGCGGATCGTGTGACTGAGCGCAGATTGCGAGACGCCGAGCTTCGCCGCGGCCCTCGTGAAACTGCGTTCGCGACCGACTGTCTTAAAGGCCCTCAGATCGTCCAAGTAGCCTCGTTGCATGACCGCCTCAGAACTCGCCAGGCCGTTGAAGAAGACGGGGCGCCATGGGCGGCGCGCCGTCGGGGTTAACCCATGTCGCCGAATTTGAGTTTCGACAAAGGCAGACTTCGGACGCGCTGGCCAGTGAGGGCGGCGATTGCGTTCGCCACTGCCGGCGGCACGCCAGGCAAACCGGGCTCTCCGATGCCACCCATGGGAGCGCCGCTTTCGACGATGCGCACATGCACGCGCGGCATGCGGTCGGGCGGAAGGATGGGATAGGCATCAAAGTTGCGCGCCTGCGGCACGCCCTTGGCATAGACCACTTCTTCCAATAGCGCCGATGAGAGGCCAAGTGCGACGGCCGAGTTGACCTGCGCCTCGATGATGGCGGGATTGACGATCCGGCCGGGATCGATGGCCACCCAAACATCATGCACCGTGACCGCACCGCCCTTGAGCGAAACCTCCGCGATGGTGGCAACCTCGCTGCCAAAAGGCGAGGCCATGGCAACACCGCGCGCACGTTTGCTGCCATCCGTTGCGGCGAAAGGACCGCGCTTCCATCCGCCCGAGAGTTCACCGACGGCTTCAAGGAGCCGCTTGTGCCGCGGCTTCTCCGCGAGCAAGCGGAGCCGGAGCTGATACGGATCTTGCTGACCCGCATCGGCAAGCTCATCGAAGAACGTCTCGTAGAAGAAATCGTTCATGGAGTGGCCAACGGAGCGCCAGAAGCCGATCATGGCCGGATCATCCACGACGACGTGAGCAATCCGGCGGTTCGGGATGGCATAGGGTTTCTCGGCGATGCCCTCGACCGCAGAACGATCCGCAGCATCAGGTTTGCGGCCGAACCAGCGGCCTACTGGGCCTTCGCCGACAGCCTCCGCTTCAAGTGCTACGGGCAGCCCGCTCGCATCAAGGCCGCCCCGGAAACGCACAAAACCCATCGGCCGCAGCGCGTCGCGCAGGAATTCTTCCTCCCGGCTCCAGATGACCTTGATCGGTCTGCCGGCCGCCTTGGACAGCAGAATGGCCTGGGTAGAGGGGCTGGCCGCCTCGTAGAGAAAATGCCGGCCGAAGAAGCCGCCCAGCATCGGCGAATGGATTTTCACCTTCTCGGGCGCAAGACTGGCAAATTTCGCGATAGATGCCTGGAATAGTTCCGGCGCCTGGTTGGGAAACCAGAGTTCAAGCGTGCCGTCGTCGTTCCATCGGGCAAGTGCCGAGGGCGGCTCCAATTGGCCATGTGCCAAATAGGGCGCATCATATGTGGCCGAAATCACCCGCGCTGCGCCGCTCAGAGCCGCGGACGCATCACCTGCGGTTTCCGCGGAAATGCCAGGCCCTGGAGTGGCAGCAAGCAAGGCTTTCCGTCCCTCTGACGAGAATTCCGCGGGCATCGAGCGCCGTGTGCCCGAGGGCGACTCTGTCCAAGTCACCTGAAGTGTCTCGACGGCGCGCCGAGCATGCCACCACCGCTCAGCAAGCACGGCGACCGCGCCCGGCAGCCGGTGAATGGAATGCACCCCAGGCATCGCATTCACCTCCGCCTCGTTAGCGAAGGCGGCAGGCTCGAGCCCAAGGCGCGGCGCATGCTGGACTGCGCCATGCAGCATACCGTCGACTTTCACGTCGATGCCATAGGTGACCTTGCCGGTGGACTTGTCGCGCACGTCGATGCGCGCGACCGGCTTGCTGATCCAGCGGAAATCCTTCTCCGCTCGAAGCGTAACGTTTTGAGGCACCGGCAATGCGGCGGCGTCACTCGCCAGTGCGCCGTATGCGATCGTGCGGTTGGAAGCCGTGTGGCGCACGCGCCCCGGCTCGGTGGAGAGGCTCGCGAGTGGGACGCGAAGGCGTGCGGCCGCAGCCTGCAGCAGCATCTGTCGCGCCGATGCGCCAACCCGGCGCATCGTTTCATAGCTCGATCGCACCGAAAAACTCCCGCCGGTGAATCGGTTGCCGTTCACGAGCAGATAGTCGGCCCCGGGTGGCGCGCATTCCACGGTGAAGGTGGCGGGATCGGCATCGAGCTCCTCGCCGACGATCTGCGCCAATGCGGTGGAGACACCCTGGCCCCCTTCCACGAAGGGACTGCGCAACAAGACGGTGCTGTCGGCGCGAATCTCCAGGAAGGCTGACACGCGCGGAGCCGCTTTTGCCGCAGCGGCGGCGTTCTGCGCCACCGCCTTGGTGCCGGGCAGTGCCACGCCAAGTACCAGCGCGCCGACCGAGGCACGGAGGAAGCCGCGCCGGGAGAGATTCATCGGCCTGCCGACATCCGCCATAGGTCGGAAATCATGATGCATGCTGCTCATGGCGTGCTCCTCAACCCTGCGCAACCTGGCGGACCGCGGCAGAGATCGCGTTGTAAGTGCCGCAGCGGCACAGATTGACCATTGCGGCCGCAATGTCCTGATCGCTGGGTTTGGGGGTCTGCTTCAAGAGGGCGGTGGCCGCCATCACCTGACCGGATTGGCAATAGCCGCATTGCGGCACCTGGTTGGCAACCCACGCGTCCACGACGCGGCGGCCGACTGCGTCGTCAGTGACGGCTTCGATGGTGGTGATGGATTGGCCCGCAACGCTGCTGATGGGCGTAATGCAGGATCGAGTGGCCTGACCATCGATCAGCACGGTGCAGGCGCCACACTGGGCAATGCCACAACCGTACTTCGTTCCGGTCATGCCGAGCTCGTCGCGGATCACCCAGAGAAGAGGCGTGTCGGCCTCCATCTTCACCTGGTGAGTCTTGCCGTTGATGGTCACTTCCATGAAACTGCTCCTCAAATTATCCTCTTGAGACGCGACGTTTGCGGGCCTTCAGCGCAGGACAAGACGCGCGGTGAGGAGCAATGTCTAACCCGGGCGCCAGCCCTGAATTAGATGGCCGAGTTCGCATGAACTTATGAGCCGATTTGATCAATCAGTCGAAGGACTATCAGCCGCGGTAGCGCAGCGCATCCACCAGAAGAGAAAAGGCAGCCGACTGGTGCCGGCGGCTCGGATAGAAAAGGTGATAGCCCGAATAGGGTGGGCACCAATCCTCGAGAACCCGCTTGAGGCGGCCCTTTGTGAGATACGGTTTTGCCCAGCCCTCCGGCACGTAGGCAAGCCCCATTCCCGCCAGGGCGGCATTCAGGATCTGGGACGTCGTGTTGTAGGTCAGCTGGCCTTCGACGCGCACCCTCAGTTCGCGGCCGCCCCTCTCAAATTCCCAGGCGTAGAGCCCGCGATGGGTGGGCAGGCGCAACGTGATGCACTTGTGGCCGATCAAGTCCTGCGGTTTCTTCGGGAGTTGCCGGTTCTTGAAGTACGAGGGAGCGCCGACGACGGCCATTCGCATGTCAGGCGCAATGCGCACCGCGATCATGTCCCTTTCGACCTGCTCACCGCTTCTCACGCCGGCGTCAAAGCCTTGCGCGACGATATCTGTCAATCCGTAGTCGATAACGACCTCGACTTTGATGTCGGGATAGTTCGGTAGAAGTTTTGCCAGTTTCGGCAGCAGGATCGCATCTGCGGCATATTCGGTGGCCGTGATGCGAATCGTGCCCGCCGGCTTTTCGCGAAGCTCGCGGATGGCCGCAAGTTCGGACTCGATCTCCTCTAGCCGCGGAGCAGCCATTCGAAGCAGGCGTTGGCCCGTCTCCGTCGGCGCGACACTGCGCGTGGTGCGCGTCAGCAGCCGCACACCTAGGCGCGCCTCGAGTTCGCGGATGGTGTAGCTCAGTGCCGATTGTGACACACCGAGCTTGGCCGCTGCCCCTGTAAAACTACGCTCGCGCGCGACCGCCACAAACGCCAAGAGATCGTCTAGCTTCCCGCTCTGCATTTATCGAGCCTGTTTATAAGTCCATGCCGATTATAGCGGCTAGTCGCTGCCGTTGCGCGCGCTAAATCAGCGCGTGACGGCGTGCATCCCGGAACGGGGACCGCCATGACAGTGATGGAGAAGGCGCGACGAAAGCGTCGCGAGACCCGGTGACGACTGAAATTGCTTCCGAAAACCGCACGCTCTCATACCGACCGGCAGCTTGGGGGGCCGTACTTGCGCTGACGCTGTGCGTCTCGACGCTCATCGCGTCGGAATTCATGCCGGTCAGCATCCTGACCCCGATCGCTTCCGACCTCCATCTGACCGAAGGTGCGGCGGGCCAGGCGATCTCGGTTTCCGGCTTGTTCGCGGTCATAACCAGCCTCTGCATTGCGACGATCACCCGGGGGCTCGATCGTCGAGCGCTGCTGCTTGGACTGACCCTTCTGATGCTGTTGTCGGGCCTTCTGGTCGCCTTCGCGCACAATTTCGTCGTGCTCATGATGGGCCGTGCTCTGCTCGGCGTGGTCATCGGCGGTTTCTGGTCGATGTCGGCGGCGACGGTGATGCGGCTGGTGCCCGAGAATCAGGTGCCCCGCGCGCTCGCGACATTGAACGGGGGTAACGCGCTGGCTACCACCATCGCCGCGCCGCTGGGCAGCTTCCTCGGCCAGTACATCGGTTGGCGCGGCGCGTTCTTCCTGGTTGTGCCGCTTGCCGCGATCACCTTCGCCTGGCAATGGCTCACTCTGCCGTCCATGCTCTCCGACCGCGCCAATCGCCAGCCAAGCGCCCTGGGCGTCCTCGGCCGCCCGAATGTTCGCTTCGGAATGGCCTCGGTCGCGCTGCTGTTTGCGGGCCAATTCGCGCTTTTCACGTATCTGCGGCCGTTTCTGGAGAGCGTCACGCGCCTCGAAGTTTCCATGCTCTCGCTCGTGCTCCTCGCCATGGGGGGCGCGGGCATGGTCGGCACGTGGCTGATCGGCCACATGGTGTCGCGCAGCCTGTCGCTGACCTTGATCCTAGCGCCGGTGGCGCTCGCGGCGCTCGCATGCGGCCTGGTCGCGCTTGGAACGCTCGCCGGGCCTACGGCGCTATTTCTGACGCTTTGGGGGATGATCGGAACGGGCACGCCTGTCGCCTGGTGGACGTGGGTCGCGCGCCGCTTTCCGGCTGACGCCGAAGCCGGTGGAGGGCTCATGGTCGCGGTCGTTCAACTCGCAATCACGCTTGGCGCAGCCGGTGGCGGCCTCCTGTTTGATGCCGCCGGTTATCGAGTGACGTTCCTGGCAAGCGCCGGCGTGCTGGTCGCTGGCGCACTGTTCGCCGGTTTGGACGCCCGTGCCGCTCGAGTAAGCGAGCGAAGTCGCTTCACGAGCGACTCTGCCGCGCAATCCGACGCCGGAATGCGGTGCGCGCAACGGCAACGCTCGGCTTAGCCCGAAGGAGAGATACCATGGATTATTCACATCTCGGCAGGACCGGCCTCAAGGTAAGCCGGCTTGCACTTGGCACCATGAACTTCGGCGAGTTGACCGACGAGACAACCAGCTTCTCGATCATGGACGAAGCCCTGAACGCCGGCATCAACTTCTTCGACACGGCCGACGTGTATGGTGGGCCCCAGTCGCCGGAGATGGCGAAGGGGTTTGGTATATCCGAGGAGATCATTGGCCGGTGGCTGGCGCAAGGCGGTCGCCGCGAGAAAATTGTGCTGGCGACCAAGGTGTACCAGCCGATGGAGACTGGTCCGAACGACCGCCGTCTTTCAGCCTACCACATTCGACGCGCGTGCGAGGCGAGCCTGAAGCGGCTGCAGACCGATCACATCGACCTCTACCAGATGCACCACATCGACCGTGCGACCCCGTGGGAGGAGATCTGGCAGGCGATGGGGCAACTCGTCCGTGAAGGCAAGATCACCTATGTCGGCAGCAGCAACTTTGCGGGTTGGGATATCGCCACTGCTCAATGCGCGGCTGCCTCGCGCAACCTACTTGGTCTTGCTTCCGAGCAGAGCCTCTACAATCTCTCTCAGCGGACCATCGAATTGGAGGTGATCCCGGCGGTGCGGCACTTCGGTGTCGGCCTCATTCCTTGGAGCCCGATCGGCATGGGCATTCTAGGCGGTGTGCTGCGCAAGATAGCCGACGGTCGCCGGGCTTCGCCTCTGCTCCAGGCGCGCATCGATCAAATGCGTCCTCGATTGGAGGCCTACGAGGCTCTGTGCGGCGAGCTTGGCGAAACGCCCTCGGAGGTCGCGCTGGCCTGGGTGCTGCACAATCCGGTCGTCACCGCCGCGATCAGTGGACCGCGTACTGTGGAGCAACTTCGTCAGAATCTGAGTGCGCCTTCGCTGAAGCTCGGAGAAGAGACACTGGCTAGGCTGGACGAGATCTGGCCGGGACCGGGCGGCGAGGCCCCGGCTGCTTATGCCTGGTAGAGGCGGCTCAGTCATGGCCGTGGGCATCGAGCAGGGAAAGATCTCGGCAGTGGCGCCGATACTGCTGCCGATCATGGGTGTAGTGTTCGTCGCCTTCCTCATCATAGGCATTGCCATGCCGGTTCTTCCGCTCCATGTACACGATGCTCTGGAGCAAAGCACGTTTGTGGTTGGTCTGGTCGCCGGCAGCCAGTTCGCAGCCTCGTTGGTCTCGCGCCCCTGGGCTGGTCACTACTCGGATACGCGTGGAGCGAAGCGCGCAGTGATCGCGGGTTTACTGGCAGCCTCGGCAGCCGGATTATTGTACGCGCTGTCGCTTGGTTTCAGCGGCTCCCCCACTATTTCGGTTGCCATTCTTCTTCTGGGGCGCGGCGTGCTCGGCGGCGCCGAGAGCTTCATCATCACGGCTGCGGTCAGTTGGGGACTGGCGCTCGTCGATACCCGAAACACGGGCAAGGTCATCGCGTGGGTAGGCTCGGCGATGTTCGCGGCTATCGCCGTTGGGGCGCCGGCAGGATCGGCCCTCTACGACGCTTACGGTTTCGTTGCCGTAGCTGTCGCCACCACGGCAGCTCCGCTGGCCACGTTGCTCCTCGTTGTGCCCCGTCCGACGGTCGCGCCCGTCCAGCACGCCCGCTTCTCTTTCGCTCAAGTTCTAGGCGCTGTGTGGGTGCCCGGGCTGGGCTCCGCACTTGGCAGCGTGGGCTTCGGTGCGGTGACCACGTTCGTCGCGTTGCTATTCGCCAGCCGCGGCTGGGCGAACGGGTGGCTTGCCTATTCGGCTTATGCCGGCGCCTTCATCTTGGCTTGCGTTTTTTTCAGTCACTTGGCAGACGCAATCGGTGGGGCGAAGGTCGCGTTGTTCTGTGCATTGATCGAAGCGCTTGGCCAATCCCTGATCTGGCTGGCGGCTCGCCCTGAGATGGCGCTCGCCGGAGCCGCGCTGACGGGGTTCGGCTTCTCGCTGGTGTACCCGGGCTTCGGCGTCGAAGCGGTACACCGCGTGCCAGCACACAATCGAGGCCTGGCCATGGGAGCCTATACGGCTTTTCTGGATCTTGCCCAGGGTGTCGCAAGTCCGGCGCTTGGTCTGGTCGCGGCTGGGGCGGCGTTGAATGCCGTGTTCCTCACCAGCTCCGGCATGGTTCTATGTGCCGCGGTGGTCGCGGTCTGGCTGATGGCACACCCGACTGCAGACCGTTCAACTGCGAGACTTACGAAGGGAGACAGTGAATGCCCCACGTGATCGTGAAGATGCAACCCGGGAGATCGGAGAAGCTAAAGAGCGCCCTCGCCGAGGCGGTGACGCGGGCGGTCGTCGATACGCTGAAGATCGGCGATGAATCGGTATCGGTCGGCATCGAGGATGTTCAGTCGCAGGATTGGACCCGACAAGTCTACGAACCCGACATCCTCGCAAAACCCGATACCATCTATAAGAAGCCCGGATACGACCCCCGTTGACCTTGACAAGCCCATCGAAGGGCAGTGCGGACGACTTTGCCGCCGGCCTTCACCGGTTACCTCGTCGTCGCTTCGTCGCCGCGTTGACGGCGAGCGTCCTTGTGCTGCACGCAGCCTTCGCTCAGGCTGGCGCGAATGACCCACAAAACGGAGGAACGGCGCTGATGCGGATCCGTTGTCGCTTCGAACAACAGGTCTTCACGGTGACGCTGCTGGAGAATCCGACAGCTCGGGAGTTCGCAGCGATGCTACCTCTTGATCTCGCTATCGAGGATTTTTCGAACAACGAGAAGATCGCGTATTTGCCGCGCAGATTGGCAGAGCAGGGCGGCGGCGGTTCTTTCTCCAAGGAAGCTGCTGGCGACCTTTGTTACTACGTGCCGTGGGGCAATCTCGCTTTCTTTCACGGCGATTACAGATACTCGAGCGGTTCGATCAGGCTCGGCCGCCTGGACGGCGGTCCGCAGCCGCTACTCACGCGTGGCAAGTTCCAGCTGCGCATCGAGCATCTTTCAGCAGGTTAAGGCGACGAGGAGTAGCCATGTTTGCGACAGTCATGTACGGCGCCCGCGATGTCCGCTTCGAAAAGGTGGATGATCCCGAGATCATGAAACCGACCGATGCGATCATCAAATTGTCGGCGACTTGCATCTGCGGATCCGACCTATGGCCTTATCGCGGTTTGCAGCCGACCGATGCGCCTGCCTATATGGGTCACGAATACTGCGGCGTCGTCATCGAAGTCGGCAGCGAGGTCAGGACCGTTCGCCCCGGTCAATTCGTCGTCGGCTCTTTCTGCCTCTCCGACAACACGTGTCCGCACTGCAAATTCGGCTTCCATTCATCTTGCGTGCAGCGCGAATTCATGACGGGCGCTCAAGCGCCTTATGCGCGCGTTCCGCTGGCCGACGGAACGCTCGTCGGTTTGGCAGATATGCCTGGCGATGAACTCATTCCACACCTGCTGGCAACCTCGGATGTTCTGGGCACCGGTTGGTACGCTGCCGACGCAGCGGAAGTCCGGAAAGGTGGGACAGTCGCCGTTGTCGGTGACGGGGCGGTGGGATTGATGGGCGTGCTGGCGGCGAAAGAAATGGGCGCCGAACGCATCATCACGATGAGCCGGCACAAAAGCCGCCAAGAACTCGCCCGAGACTTCGGTGCCACGGACATCGTGGCCGAGCGTGGTGTGGCAGGCGCCGAGCGCGTGAAGGATCTGACCGGCGGCATCGGGGCTGATTCGGTTTTGGAGTGCGTGGGCACGCAAGAATCCATGACGCAGGCCATCGAGTCGGTACGGCCGGGCGGCTCCATCGGTTACGTTGGTGTCCCACACGGTGTGACCTTCGACGGTCAAGCCATGTTCTTTTCTCAACGGCGCATGTTGGGTGGCCCGGCGCCGGTCCGGCGGTTCTTGCCCGATCTGATGGACCGGGTCATGAAGGGAAGGATCCTTCCGGGCAAGGTTTTCGATCTGACGCTTCCGATCGCGGATGTCGCGGAAGGCTATCGCGCGATGGACGAGCGGCGCGCGATCAAGACCATGCTCAAGGTTTGAAGTCGACGATCACGGCGAGCGGAAAGGAAGACAGGATGCAAATCAAACGAAACGGCGAGCAGCCCTCTCAGAAGGGCCCTGAAGACTGGTTTATCGGCCGTGTGCGGATCGATCCGCTGCACACCGCTCCTGCTCCGGCGCGCGTCGCGGGTGCCTTGGTCACGTTTGAGCCCGGCGCCCGGACCGCGTGGCACACCCATCCGCTCGGTCAGACGCTGATCGTGACCTCCGGCTTTGGTTGGGTGCAGCGCGAGGGCGGACCGGTGGAGGAGATCCGGCCCGGCGACGTAATCTGGTTCGAGCCCGGCGAGAAACACTGGCACGGCGCCTCGCCCACAACGGCGATGAGTCACATCGCTATCCAGGAAGCGCTCAACGGCAGCCCGGTGGAATGGATGGAGAAGGTAAGCGAGGACCAGTATCGGAAGTGACGCGCGGCCCTGTCGAGTGCATCTGAAGCATCTGGAGGCAGCGTATGGCCATCGTATTCATCACTGGCAGCACGGACGGTCTCGGCCGGGCGGCGGCGCAATCGCTCCTTGATCAAGGTCACCGAGTAGTGCTGCACGCGCGATCGAGCGACCGCGCCGCAGCGCTCAGAGAACTCGCGTCGCGCGCTGAGGGAGTTGTGATCGGGGACCTGCAGAGCGGCACCGAGACGCGGAGCGTCGCGGATCAGGTCAACGCGATCGGGCGCATGGACGCGGTCATCCACAATGCCGGCATCTACATTGCCCCGAACCGCGGATCGACGCCCGAAGGACATCCCGTCGTTCTGGCTGTGAACACACTTGCTCCGTTCATGCTGACGGGCCTGATCGAGCGCCCCCGCCGATGGGTCTATCTCAGCAGCGGCCTTCACCGCGGAGGAGAAGGGTCTCTAGGCGACCTCGATTGGACGAAGCGCACCTGGAATCCGGCATGCGCCTATGCCGAAAGCAAGCTGCATGCTGTGGCGCTCGCTTTCCTCCTCGCCCGGCGGTGGCCGAAAGTCCGCAGCAACGCGGTCGATCCTGGCTGGGTGCGCACCCGGATGGGGGGTGCGAGCGCGCCGGTCGACATCGACACGGGGCAGCGCACGCAGAGCTGGCTCGCCGTCAGCACAGAACCCGCGGCCATGGTCAGCGGTCGCTACTGGCATCACCTCAAGCCGGAAGAGCCAGCGGCCGAAGCAACTGACGGGGCCTTCCAGAACGAGATGGTCGATCGCCTTCAAGAACTCACCGGCGTAGTGCTTCCCTGAAGGGGTGTCTCGGCGGGTGTGGGGAAAAGAGGTGCGCTCGCCGCTACCAACTCCCACGATGTCTATGGCATCCTGCGATTTGCTACCACTTCGCATCTGATGGTAGCTAGCACCAGACCCGAATCCGGGCGGATATCTGGTCGTCGATAGCTCTGGCTGAAGACCGAGGACCGTAGTACGAGGCGAGTCCGCCGAAGATCACCGTCCCGCGGTTATTAGTCGTTGGCTGCCCAAAGCGCCGCACAGAGGGCTTCAGTCACTTGCTTCGTCTTTGCCTTGCCGCCGAGATCGGGCGTGTGCAACTTTGGATCCATTGTCACGCGCTCTACGGCCCTTATCAGGCGGTCGGCTGCGGGCTTTTCGCCGAGGTGCTCTAGCATCATGGCCGCCGTCCAGAAGGTCGCGACCGGGTTGGCAATGCCCTTGCCGGTAATGTCAAACGCGGAGCCGTGGATCGGTTCAAACATCGAGGGCGCCTCGCGCTCGGGGTTGATGTTCGCGGTTGGCGCAATACCGAGAGAGCCAGCCAAGGCTGCGGCTAGATCTGAAAGGATATCAGCGTGGAGGTTGGTTGCCACGATCGTATCGAGGCTCTGCGGTTTCATCACCATGCGCATCGTCATGGCGTCCACTAGCATCTTGTCCCACGTCACGTCGGGGAATTCCTCGGCGACCTCCGTCGCGACCTCATCCCACATAACCATTGCGTGCCTTTGTGCGTTCGATTTGGTGACGACTGTCAGCAGCTTGCGAGGACGCGATTGCGCCAACTTGAAAGCGTACCGAATGATTCGTTGCACGCCTGGCCGCGTCATCACCGAAACATCCTGCGCAACTTCCATCGGAAGGCCCCTGTGTACACGGCCACCGACCCCGGAGTATTCGCCTTCCGAATTCTCGCGAACGATGACCCAGTCCAGCTCAGGCCCCGACACATGTCGTAGTGGGCTGGTGATACCTGGCAAAATGCGGGTCGGCCGCACGTTTGCGTATTGATCGAGCGGCTGGCAGATCGCCAACCGGAGGCCCCATAGCGTGGTGTGATCGGGGATATCCGGGGCGCCCACAGCGCCGAACAGGATGGCGTCAAACTTCCGAAGTTGGGCCGCGCCGCTTTCAGGCATCATGACACCGTGCCTCTTGTAATAGTCAGATCCCCAGTCGAATTCCGTGAAATTCAGCTGGAAGCCGCCATCCCGCTTGGCGCAAACCTTGAGCGCGTCAATCGCCGCGTCAACAACTTCAGGCCCGATACCGTCACCGGCTACTGCGGCGATGTTGTAGGTTTTCATAGTTTGTCTCTTGTTTGACTTGTCATTCCTCGAAGGGAACGTTGTTGGCTTCAATAACGCGCTTCCAGCGCGCGAGCTCGGTTTTCATCATGTTCGCTAGCTCCTGCGGATTGCGAATCTCGACATTGAACCCCAATGATTTTATTTGCTGTTGGAGGAGCGGATCGTCGGCCGCGTCGGCGAAACTTTTGTAGAGCTTCATAAGCCGGTTCGGATCTGTGTTTCGAGGAGCCAGGAATGCGTACCAGAGCTTTGCATCGACATTTGGAAGTCCAACATCCTTCATTGTGGGAACGTTAGGCATCGCGGCAACATGCGTGTTCGCCGTAACGGCCAGGAATTGCAGTTCCGCGGAGTCGATGAATGGTGCGGCATCGGCGACCGAAACGATGCCGAAATCGATGTGCGCTCCCAGAATGGCCTGCAGCACATCTGGATTCCCGCGGAACGGGACATGCGTGGCTTTGCCGTTGATATCGTTGAGGAGGAGGAGGGATGTCAGGTGGCCAATGGTGCCGACGCCGCCAGAGCCGAAGGTCAGATTTCCCTTTCTTGCACCTGCGATGAAGTCGTCCATCGAGCCGAATTTGAGCCCTGATCGGACAACGAGAACGAGCGGCACACTCCCAATTCCGGCGATCGGTCGAAAGTCGGTTTCGATGTTGTAGCGTGCCGTCTTTCTGATTGCGACTGCGCCGACAGCGGAGGAAGGCAACCCCACGATCGTGTAGCCGTCAGGCTCGGCTTTGGCCGCGGCCGTCATGCCGATCATGGTGCTGGCGCCGGGACGGTAGTCGTAGACAAATGGCTTGCCGACAATGCGGGCTGCCCTCTCGGTGAAGGCACGCGCGATCACGTCCCCTGGTCCTCCGGGTGGATTCGGGATGATGATTTTGATCGGCTGGACAGGATAGTCGTCGGCCAGGAGGGCTCCGGAGGCCGCGAGATAGCAAAGTAGCCAGATAGCCAATGAGAGCAGCCGGCTGATCCGCACGCAAGCACCCTTTTGGGAGGTAACAATTGAGCAGCTACTATTTCGACCGAGAAAAATTTACCTTCGTGCCGCCGCGGCCGCGCTAACGAAGCCGCAGCAGCATTATCTCTGAAATCGCATTCAGAAGGTCGGCAGAATGATTCTGAGGAATTCGGTCGGCTGAAGCGCCTTGATCGCGACTGGTCCTTCTCCCTTCTGAAATTCGAATGCGCTCCGCTCGCCGTGGTGGCTCTTTCCGTCAACCGTCACCGCGCCTTTGCTCAGGAAAAGGATCTCGATGGATGACTGCATGCCCGCGGAAAAGGTGGCGCCCTCATCCAGGCGGATCAGTCCGATACGGGTGTTGCGCTCGGTAAAGGTACCGAGGGTTTTCGTTGAGACACCTTTCTGCTCCGTCGGCATCCAGTCGTATGCCTCAGGATCCATAATGATGAAATTGTCATATCGAGGTTTGCTATACACGGACGGCTTTCCGGTCGCCTCCTCGTAACATGCTTCAGAGCCGTCCTTGTTGTGTCGCTGGCCCTTGTCGTCGACGTATGTATAGATGCCCTCCTTGAATGTGCCTTTCTTCGCAAGCGCCGCGTTGGCAGCTTCTCTTTGGGTGGGGCTGAGAAATCCTTGTCCGCTCGCACCGCCAAACTGGCAGACCATCATCTCCAGGCCTTCTGGTCGATCTTGGGGTCCATAGTGGACGCTTTCGGGGAAATAGCCCACCGAGCCTTCCTTCATCACGACACCCTTGGCGATCGGATACTGGCCCTTGAGGACGTAGCGGACCTGATCGAAGGTATGGCGGTGACGCGGAGTGGACCATCCTCCGCCGCCGGTGCGCCCAACGTTCAGGAGATAATTGTTTGGCGAGTTATCCTCGCCAAGCAGCAAGAATTTTTGGTCGAGAACACCTTCACGCATGCTGCCCACGCGGCTGCCCGGTGCGGTTGAGGCTTCACCTACTCTCATCACTTCCTCCTGTCGTGGTGGTCGACCACCTGTGTCTGTGTTCTGTACTACCCAACACGAGCGCAGGCGTCACGAGCCTGCAAGCCGGGGGTATAAGGCGAGGCTATCGCCTCGTACTGACGCGCCTTCATTTGCTGTTAGGATGCGCAGCGAAAACTCACTGACGACTCTCTGTTCGGCCTTCGGAAGGCCGTGTCCGAGTGTCCCGGTTGCAGGAGCACGCCAAGGCCCCGGCCCAGGCGGATGATGGAGGTCCAAGATGAAGGTTTGCGTATACGGGGCCGGCGCTGTTGGTGGACACCTCGCAGGCAGGTTGGCCAAAAGCGGTCTGGAGGTCTCACTTATCGCCAGGGGAGCGCATCTTGCTGCGATCGAGAAGAATGGGCTTCTAGTCGAAACGAGAGAGGACGTGCTTCACAGTCGGCCGATCGCCACGGACGATCCCAAGCGGCTTGGGACTCAGGATGTGGTGATCGTCACGCTCAAGGCGCCATCATTGCCTCAAGCGGTTGAGGGACTAGGTACATTGTTGCGAGAGGATACACTGGTCGTCTTTGCCATGAACGGAATTCCCTGGTGGTATTTTCACGCTCACGGTGGTCCGCTCGAGGGGACGAGATTGCCTCGCGTCGATCCCGGTGATGTCGTGTGGCGGACCGTCGGCCCCGAGCGGGCCGTTGGAGCCGTCGCGTATACTGCATGCACTGTAAAGGCTCCCGGAGTGATCCACGCCGAGAATCCGCGGAACCGCTTGATCATCGGACGTCCCGACGGCGCGGCCGATCCGCGCCTTCGATCTTTGGTCGATGCCATGATCTCTGGCGGCCTCGAAGCCGAAACGTCCGCAAGGATTCGAGATGCTATCTGGGCGAAGTTGCTCATGAACCTCACGGGCGGGGCGCTCGCTACCCTGACCGGGTTCCCAATGAAGGAGGCGCTCTCGGACCCCGCAATAGCAACGGCCGCAGCCGCCATGACGAACGAAGGCGCCGAAATCGCAAGAGCGCTTGGCTGCGATCCCGGGAATCCAGAGGGTGGTCTGGCTCGTCTCTCCGAGTCGACACATAAGCAAAGCATTCTGCAAGACTTGGAGCATGGTCGACCGATGGAGGTCGATGCGATGCTGCGAGTTCCGCTGGATCTCGCGCGTCTGGCTAACGTATCAACACCGACTTTGGATCTGATCATCGGCCTCGCTGTTCAACGCGCGCGATCGGCCGGTCTATATGCAGGTTAGGACCGTGAATAGCAGATTGCGTCTGGTCGTATCTACGGCCAGACCGTAGCTGCTGGACTGGCGAGCTCTCCGTCCTAATGACGGGCAAACGACGGCGTATCACCAGTCAAGGACCAACCGCCCTGTCATCGATTTTGAAACGCAGGCGGCCATCAGCCGGTTGGACTTGCGCTCATTTGGCAGAAGGAAGGAGTCTCGGTGGTCTGGCACGCCCTCCAAAACGGTTGACAGGCACGCACCGCAAGTGCCTTCGAAGCATGAGGAGGGAATGGTCACTCCTGCCTCAGCGCATGCATCGATGATCGACTGGCCTGGTAGCACTGTTACGTCGATGTTTGACCGCTGGCATCGGACCGTGAAAGCCTCGAACGACCCTTCAGCGCCCTGGCGAGCGCCAGGCTTCGGCGCGAACCATTCGGTGTGGAACGATCTTCCGGCGGCAGTTGCGAATTTCTCCAAATCCAGGAGAAATCCTTCTGACCCGCATGCGTAGACTGCTGCAGCCGTGCCACTCTCGTTGAGAAGAGCCGCGAGATTGGGACGTCCCGTCTCCGAAGTTAAGTAAACGTGTGCGTCACTGAGCTCCCGGAGATGGTCTACGTAAGCGAGATCATCGCGGTTGCGCCCCACATAGTCGAGGCGCCACGGTATTCGTTGGGTACGCGCCGCATCTATCATCGACAGGATCGGCGTGATTCCGATTCCGCTTGCAAAAAAGTGGTAGCTCTCGGCTGGTTTGAGAGGAAAGTTGTTCCGCGGCGATCGCACGCAAACCGTATCTCCTATCTTCATCCGATGAATTGTCTCGGACCCGCCGCGTCCAGCTACTTCATGCAGAACGGCAATGCGCCAGATCCCTTGGTCGCTTGAACCTCCGACCAACGAATACGATCTTATCACGTTACCGGGAAGAACGAGGTCGATGTGCGCACCCGCAGTCCATTCCGGCAGGCCCGCGCCGGTGGATGCACGAAATTCTAGTTCAATAATGCCTTTCGCTAGCCGCCGGATGGCACCAATCTCCAGCACGTGTTCTCCCCGACCCGCTGGGATGGGTGCACCTGCGGTCTCGATCGACCGGGCACGGAATTTTATAGGTAGTCTGGATGGTCCGAGATGCGTCCAAGTGCTCAATTCCGGTTGGCCGGCAAGCACAAAGTCGTCGGTCATCGCCAACAGTTCTTCAGTTGCAACGCGCAGCTGCGCGCGAGCCAGCGCAGCTCCGATGCACCGATGGATGCCATAACCCATCGCGATATGTTTGTTGGGCCTGCGGTCAAAGTTCACCGTGTCGGCGTCTTCGAAAACGGCGGGATCACGGTTAGCCGCTGAGAGCATGAAACCGACCCTTGACCCCTTTGGGATCATTGTGCCCCTGATCTCGACATCGCACGTGGTCCGGCGCCCGATGACCCGCGCCGGGGTCCAGACCCGGAGAATCTCCTCAATCGCTTGCGGAATCAATCTCGGCTCGGTTCTTAGTCGCCTCTGATCGGAAGGCGTTGAAGCTAGATGGCGAATCATACTGCCGAGGGCGTTCGTGGTCGTCCCATGACCTGCTTGAAGAAACAGTCGAATGGTTCCGGCGACATCTTCGTGTGTTAGGCTGCGGCCGCCGACGGGCTCATTCAGCAGGGCACTGATGATGTCGTTGGGGTCGTACGGTGTCTTACGCCGAGTGTTGATCACGCCGTCGATGTACGAATAGATCTCGTCGTTACCTTCCTTGTGGGAGGTTGCGTCTCCAGCCGCGCCTGCATCGATGATCCGGTTTATAGTCGTCTTGATCCTCTGGGCGTCCTCAATGGATAGGCCAAGAAAGATGCATTGCACTCGAATAGGCATGAAAAACGTAAAGGATTCGACGACATCGACTTCCCCCAACGAGACGCATCGTCCGAGCAAGTCGCGTGCACTCCGACGAATAACCGGCTCAAGCAAACGAATACGATCCGGTGTGAAGAACCGATTCAGCAGGTCGCGGAATTGATCGTGTACCGGAGGATCCACCTCGGCCGGAGCGCGTGGCGGACGATCAGGCCCGGTGGCCTCCGGGATTGGCGTCTTTTGGGCGCTTGTGAACGTGCGATAATCCAATGCCGCCTTGGTGATGTCCTCGTACCTGGTTAGGGCATAAAAGCCGCCAAATCGCTCGCTCCACGCGACTGGACATTTCTCGCGAAGGTGCGCGTGAATTTCTGTCGGATCGCCGTGGTGAGCGGGATCGAGGGGATCCCAATCGGGGATTGGCTTTGACATTGTTGTGCTACTTCTTCAGCTGAACTTGTGCAGATGTTCCGGGCTCGGGCGGCCCCCTAAGGCGAGCCTCCGAGCCTCCGTTGTTGATGGCGCGATGACAACTACTCCGCCGCACGGAGTATGGCGCCGGTACTGGTGTTCGGCGTCGTCTCGGGTTCCAGGGCCTCGAGCGACCGTTGATTGGTCTCGATGCCAAAGAGCGCAAAGATCAAAGCCACGGCGACGTACATTCCGGCAATCGCGCCGATCACACCCCCGACCCCGTATCGATCGAAGAGCGTGAGGATAATGAAGGGGGAGGCGATCAGCCCGGCACGTCCGAACATCTGCGCGACCCCCGCGCCGCGGAAACGGTACTCAGTCGGAAAGAACTCGGGTGCGATGCCCGAGCCTAGAAACAAGAATACCGCGGCGCCTGCTGTCAGCAGAAAACCGCACAGCATGATTAGCGGAGGCGAGGTCAAGAACGGATAGATAGAGCCGAGAATGGCGCAGATGATACCGAACATGACAATACCCCAGCGCCGCCCAATACGATCAGCGAGCAACACGACCAGCAGCGATCCAACTGCGAAGCCCGCCATCATGGTGGTGTTATAGGCCAGCGATTTTGTGACGGTCAGGCCCTGCTTCACAAGGAAAGTTGGCATCCAGCCGGTCATCGTATACGAGCCAAACAGACAGGTGATGCTCACGATGATCGCAAGGAGGGTGCGTCCGATTACGGGGCGCGTCAATAGTACGGCCGCGCTGACGTGCCGCGGAGGAGACGTCGGCGCCACGACTATCGGGGGGAGGGGGCCATTTTGCGCAGCTTCCTGCTCGATGCCTTGCAGGACTTTTTCGGCCTCCTCCGCGCGGCCAACCTTTTCGAGCCAACGCGGCGATTCCGGCAGCTTACGCCGTTCCCACCATACCCACATCGTTCCCACGCCGCCGATAAAGAACATCGCCCGCCAACCGAGCGTGGGAATCACGAGCAGAGCGGTCATAGCCGTGACGAAGACGCCGACGCCCGCAAACACCGCAAACCAGCCGATATAGCGACCGCGCTCCTTGGGGGGCACGAATTCGGTGATGAGACCGTATCCCATTACGTACTCAGCACCCATTCCGACGCTCATGATGGCTCGTATGCAGATGAGCGCTTGCATGGAGGGAGCAAATGCTGAAACCAAGGCACAGAGCCCGAAAATCGCCAGGTTAAACTGGTACGCAAAGCGTCGGCCAAAGCGATCGCTTAGCCAACCCGCCATCAGGGCGCCGACCATTAACCCGGCAAACGTGACGGACATAAAAAGCGAATTCAGCTCGAGTGTGGACCAGCCACTCTGCAGCAGCGCCGCGAGGACTGAACTTGAGAGCGTGTTGTCGAAGGAATCGAAGAACACACCCATGCTGACGAGCCACAGCATGCGTCGATGGAACGGCCCGATTGGTAGACGGTCCATTCGCGCGCCAGCGTTGACCGCGGCCGTGAAAGGTATGTCCTGATTGGTTATCATAGAAGTCATTGTCTATCCTCTCCTCGTTTAGGTGAGCGCGTTGGCTCATCTTCTTGTGTTTGCCTCTGATCCAGTCAGGAGTTCTGCTGAAGGAGGTCTTCGGTTCTGTCCACTTCCCGCCAATGTAGAATTTTCGGTGCTGTTCCATATTCCGGTTCTGCTCTCGTAAGCCTCCCATGGAGCGAGGGTTCAATTGCTGTGGGTCAAGCCGCCGTCTGCGGCGATGGTTTGTCCGGTGATGAAGCCTGCCGCTCGCGTCGCGAGAAACATGACGAGGCCGACCAGGTCCTCGGGCATCTGACCGCGCGGTAGGCACTGCTCGCCGAGCACCCGCTGACGGAATTCCGGACTGGGGTTGTGCGTCCGATCGACCTCCGTCGCGACCGCGCCTGGACGGATGCAATTGACCGTGATCCCGAACGGACCGAGTTCGCGGGCCAGCGAGTTGGTCATCCCGATGATCGCGGATTTCGACGTGACGTAGTGAAGATAGTTGGCGACGCCCCGCGGCACGGAATCGGAGGAGATGTTGACGATGCGGCCCCAGCCTGCCTTGCGCATCGACGATGCGACGGCGCATACGGAAAGATAGGTGCCGGTTATGTTGACGCGCATGACCCGCTCCCATTCGTCGAACGGGATTTGATCGAACGGGACCTTGTTGAGGGTTGCAAAGATGGCGGCGTTGTTGATGAGCACGTCGATCCCGCCATAGACGTCAGCCAGAGTGCGCACCATGTTGTCCACGGACGAGCGATCTGCGACGTCCACACGAATGGCCTCGGCCCTTCCTCCCGCAGCCTTGATCTCTCGTTGGACCGCTTCGGCATTTGCTAAATTGATGTCCGCGACTGCCGCAATGGCCCCAGCGGCGGCGAATTGTCTAGCCATCTCGCGCCCGAGACCTTGACCCGCGCCCGTGATGAGCACAACGCGATCGGCGACGCTGAAATCTCGAGCGTGAGCTGGAACGCCGGAATCGGCCGGGGCGCGAATGGAAGTCCTGGCATCCATATTTGAACTCTCTTGTGCTTCAGTTGTAAATTCGAGTGCGGTAGCGTCAGAATGACGAGTGCCTAGCCGAACTGTCTGCGCATCTGGGTCGCAGCGCCGATGAGAAAAGAAAGATCGTTCCCGGTCGACACGTAGCGTGCGCCGAGCGCGATGAGGTCTCTGATCAGATCAGGACGCGAGCCAAGGCCACCTACGCCGAGAGCCTTTTGATGAGTTCGGCAGGCAGCGAGGCAACTCGCGTAAGCATCGCGAACGAGCGGATGGTCGAGCTGCCCCGGGACGCCGAGCGCGCCGCAGAGATCGTTGGTCCCCACGAGGAGGATGTCCACGCCATCAACAGCTGCGATCTCCTCGGCGGCGGCCAGACCCGAGGGTGACTCGATCATCGCGATGATCATCGTCGCCTCGTTCAGTTGTCGGATGGTATCTGCCGCCGGACCTGCGCGGAAATGCAATTGGGGTAGAAGGCCAGCCAGCGACCTGGTTCCGATCGGTGGATACTTCACGGCGCGCACAATGGATCGTGCGTCTTCCGCCGATCCTAGATGGGGCGCGATAATGCCGAGCGCGCCGCAATCGAGTACGCGAGCGATAAGGCTGGCATCGATGCTCGGAACCCGAACGAAAGGCGCTACCCCCAGGCTTATACATGCCAGGCAGATCTGGCTCACGGTGTCGAGGGAGAAGCCATTGTGCTCCAGATCGATATAGACACTGTCAAATCCGGCGGTGCGAGCGATGCTGGCAATCTCAACGCCTCGAACCAGCCGGACCGTCATGGAATAGACGGTCTGCTCGCGCGCCAGCTTTTCTCTGACGCAGTTTCGAAGCTGATCGTGTTCTGAAGCCATTCTCTTTCCGTTCGCAAAGTCGCTCGCGAGGCGAAGCTAAGACGGTCAACGCAAACGCGGATCTTCCGCGCCCTTGAAATATACATGTCTCGGCGAGAGCTTTAAGCGACAGTTCGGAAATGGCGGTTCGGAGATATAGTACCAGCTTATATGGCTGCGATCGCCGATACTTCCGTGCTACGCGCCGGTAGCGCAAAATAGCGATAGCCCCTGGCCTAGGTCGGCGGGCGCATATCGACGCAAAACGCCGTTACATGCGGCAAATGCGCCAAATCGGAAAAATGGGAGGCGAGATGAGGCTGCGCGCCAGTGCTATATCGCGAAAATTCATGCACCGACCGATCTTCGCAGGCGAGCCGGCCCTGGGAGCTCCCTCCACCAAGGGCGTTCGGACGGCAACGATGGTAGAGGCGAGGCAGAACGATCAGGACATACGAGGATAGCGTAATGCGCGGCATCGTTTTTCGAGGAAACTGCACCGTCGAACTCGCGACAGTCCCGGATCCGACCCCGGGGCCAGGCGAAGTGGTCGTCGAGATCAAGGCGTCTGGAATGTGCGGTAGTGATCTTCATTTCTACCGGCGCTCGCCCGATCTCCTACCGCAGGAGCCGATCATCGCCGGGCACGAGCCATCTGGTATCGTTGCAGCAGTCGGTCCAGCGGTAACGGGTCCACATGCGCGCGTGGGCGCTCGCGTCATGGTTCACCACTATCATGGCTGCACCGACTGCGAGCATTGCAGGTCGGGATGGCCACAGATGTGCCAATCCGTTCCGGTGACGGTTTACGGCACGGATCAGCACGGTGCTCACGCACCCTACATGAAGGTGCCGGCGGACACGTTGGTGCCGCTCGACGACCGCCTGAGCTTTGCCGCGGGGGCCGCGATATCATGCGGGACGGGTACCGCGTGGGGCGCTTTCGAGCGGATGGGGCTGACAGGTCGCGATGTGATCGCGATCTTTGGTCAGGGGCCTGTGGGTCTATCCGCGACGCTTCTCGCCAAGGCGCAGGGAGCGCGCGTGATCGCTCTCGATATTGACGATACCCGACTTGCAACCGCCAAGGCGTTCGGCGCCGATTTCGTCGTGAACTCGCGGGAGCGAGATGTCCCCGATGCAATTCGAAGTCTGACCAACGGCCGCGGTGCGACGATGGCACTCGAGACTGCGGGTGCCGCTGCCGCCGGCCAGGATGCGCTTCGCTGCGTCCAACCCTGGGGCACGATAGGTCTCGTCGGGCTGGGGGCCGAGATCAAATTCTCACTGGCTCAGATGCTCCGCAGACAGCTTCGCATCGTCACCTCGTGGACTATGTCGATCCAGGCGCAACGGGCGTGCGCGGAATTCGTGATCGAACGCGGGATCGATCTCGACAAGCTCTTCACCGATCGGTGGAGGCTCGATCAGGCAGAGGACGCCTATCACAGCTTCAACCGTCAGAGCGCAGGCAAGGGCGTGTTCCTGATGTAGTAGTCACAGCAGTGGCCTGTGTATATGTCGCCGCGGCCCGACCGAAGTGTGCGCGACTTTTCCGGGAAAGATAGTTGATGAACCAGCAAATGCAGCCGTCCCAACTTTGCGCTGCCGCGCAGAAATTCCTCTCGCGCGGACAATATGGCCTTTTCATTGATGGGCATGAGATCGCGGCGGCGTCGAACAAGGTGTTCGACACGACAAATCCATCGACCGGCGCCTTGATCGGTTCGCTTGCGGAGGGAGATGAAGCCGACATTGATCTCGCCGTTCGTTCCGCCCGGCGCGCCTTTCATGGCCCATGGAGCCGCTGGACTCCTTATGAACGTCAAGCACTGCTCTACCGCGCGCACGAGGTGATCGACAGATATTTCGAGGAACTTGCCGAGATCGAGGCCGCCGACATGGGCGCGCCTATCTCCCGAGTAAGGGCGTCTAAGACCAGCGTGTTGAAGATGATCCTGTTCTTCGCGTCGCAGGCCGGAAATATCGTCGGCGAGACGCTTCCCAATGGTCTGCCGGGTGAGGTGACGACCTTGTCCTTCAAGGCCCCGGTGGGCGTCATCGGCGGCATCATTCCATGGAATGGTCCGCTGAACAGCCAGTTCTGGCTCATCGGCGCCGTGCTTGCGACCGGCTGCACGGCGGTGCTCAAGCCGGCAGAGGACGCGTCCCTCTCGGTGTTGCGCGTCACGGAGCTTCTTCACGAGGTCGGCCTGCCCTCCGGGGTCGTAAACGTCGTCACCGGATTCGGGGGCGCCGCTGGCGCTGCCCTTGCGCGACATCCCGATGTCGACCGTATCGCCTTCACGGGTTCGACGGCGACGGGACGGAAGATCATCGAAGCATCGACCGTCAACATCAAGAAGTTGCAGCTGGAGCTGGGCGGCAAATCGCCGGATATCATTTTTTCCGATGCGGATCTCGACAAGGCGGTGCCGGGCGCCGTAATGGGAGTGTTCGCGAACTCCGGTCAGATCTGTTTTGCGGGCACACGCGTATTCGTCCAGCGCCCAATCGTGCAGGAGTTCTGCGCACGTGCCGCCGACTTTGCGCGTGCTATCCGGGTGGGATCGGCGCTGGATGCCAACGCCCAGCTTGGGCCACTCATTTCGGGTCGGCAGCTGGATCGCGTCATGTCTTACATCGAGCTCGGACCAAGAGAAGGAGCACGTCTAGTTTGTGGCGGCGAGCGCCTGGGTGGCGCTCTGGCGGACGGCTATTTCGTCACGCCGGCGATTTTCGCTGAAGTCGACAACTCGATGCGCATAGCGCAGGAGGAGATCTTCGGTCCCGTGCTCTCGGTGATCCCCTTTGACACCTTGGAGGAGGCGATCGCGCTAGCCAACCAAACGGATTACGGCTTGGGAGGCGCGGTTTGGAGTCAGAATGTCTCCACCGCTCTCAAGGTCGTCAAAGGCGTGCACACCGGCGTCATGTGGGTGAATTGTTATGGACTGATTGATCCCCTAGTTGGCTTTGGCGGCACCAAGCAAAGCGGATACGGCGCCAAGGGCGGTCGTGCCCATCTGGACACGTATCTCTACTCCAAGAACGTTTACATCAACACCTGAATCAAAACGGTCGCGCACCGCGACCTAACTGTCAGAACCCTCGAAGGAAGTCGGATGCTTGAAAAAATCGCGAAGCCTCAACTAAAGGACCCAGATCTGCTGCGCAGCGAGAACTATATCGACGGCGAATGGGTTGTGGCCGACGGCGGCGCCGTGATGGAAATTCGCAATCCATCGACAGGCAGGCCGTTGGGGACAGTTCCCGCGATGGGACGTACCGAAACGCGTCGGGCCATCGATGCGGCAAGAGCGGCGTTCCCGAAGTGGCGGGCGATGGTCGCGAAGGAGCGAGGCGCGATCATCCGCAGGATTGCGGACCTGATGATCGCGAACGCGGATGATCTCGCGCTCATCATGACCGCCGAACAAGGTAAGCCCCTGGCCGAGTCGAAAGGCGAGATCGCCTATGCTGCCGGATTCCTGGAATGGTTCGCGGAAGAAGGGCGGCGCGTCTATGGGGAGACGATCCCCGCGCATGTCCCGGATCGGCGGGTCGTGGTAACGAAGGAGCCGATCGGCGTTTTCGCAGCGATCACGCCTTGGAACTTCCCTTCCGCGATGATCACACGCAAAGCTGGTCCGGGATGGGCCGCGGGTTGCACAGGAATTATCCGTCCCGCGAGCCAAACACCCTTCTCTGCACTCGCTCTAGCAGTCCTTGCCGAACGGAGCGGCATGCCCCGAGGTGTATGCAACGTCATCACCGGTCCATCCAGCGCCACCGGAAGGGAGCTCACGGAAAATCCATCCGTGCGCAAGCTCTCCTTCACTGGCTCAACCGAAGTAGGTCGCATGCTGCTCGAACAGTGCGCGAAGACAATCAAAAAGACCTCAATGGAGCTGGGCGGGAATGCACCGTTCATCGTGTTTGACGATGCCGATCTCGACGAAGCAGTGAAGGGCGTGATGGCGTCGAAATTTCGCAATACTGGCCAGACCTGTGTCTGTGCAAATCGGATTCTCGTGCAGGACGGTGTTTACGAGACGTTCACTGCCAAACTGAAAGCGGCTGTGGAGAAGCTTCAGGTGGGTGACGGCATGGAGGCTGGCGTAAGTCAAGGTCCGCTAATCAACCACGATGCGGTTCTCAAGGTCGAGGAACACATTGCCGACGCTCGCGCCAAGGGCGCCGCGATCGTAACGGGAGGGAAGCGGCATGCGCGGGGTGGCAACTTCTACGAGCCGACCGTGCTGGCGGATGTGTCACGCGATGCGCTGATCTTTCGCGAGGAGACCTTCGGTCCCGTTGCTCCTCTCTTTCGTTTCAGGACGGAAGACGAGGCGGTGCGATTGGCAAACGACACGCCATTCGGGTTGGCCAGCTACTTCTATGCACGCGACGTCGGTCGGATATTTCGCGTCGCGGAGGCTCTGGAATACGGCATCGTCGGGATCAACGAGGGACTGATTTCTACACCCGAGGTCCCGTTCGGTGGCGTCAAGCAAAGTGGGATCGGACGGGAAGGTAGCAGCCATGGGATCGACGAGTACCTTGAGATCAAATACATGGCCCTCGGTGGGGTCTAATTGACTCGCGTTTGGACAGGGCAATCCACAGCGTTCAGGGCTGACAGTTCAATTCAGGACCCAAGTCGATACCGGCGGCCGCAATCTGACCGACGAGACTGCGACTCGCCTCGGTCAGCGGATTCCGCTCGCGGAATATGACAGCGATATCGCGGTTGAGCAGCGGTCCAGTGATGTCGAGGGCCCTGATCCGCCCCGCCTGGACATCGGAATCTATGGCGGAGGCCGGCAGTAGCGCGAGACTGTCGCTCCCGGCGACAATGGCCTTGATGCAGTTCACCGTCCCGCACTCCGTCAATTGTACCGGAAGGTCAACGCTCTCTGACGCGAGCAGCTTCTCGAGCAGTGTTCTCTGCCTGCCGACCATCTGGATGATCCACGGAAATTTCGCGAGATGCAGCCATGAGGGATTTTCCAATGCAGAGACGGGATGATCCGGCCGGGAGATGACATACAGCCGGTCGCGGAAAAGGACTCTTTGCTTGAGTCCCTCGAGGTATCCGTAGTTTTCCGTCTGGGCGACGATGAAGTCCACTTCCCCGCGCATGAGGCTGAGCAGGAGTTCGAGCTGGATTTTCTCTGCGACGCGGAGAATTGTCGTTGGATGATTGTCTCGCCACTTGCAGATCGCTTGCGGTACGATGGAATTGGCAAGGCTCGGCAGGGTGCCGAAAGCGACGGCAGAGTGTGTTCGCTCATCCGATAGCTTCATCCTGCTTTCCGCGAGCTTCAATTCATCACGGATGAGCCGCGCGTGGGCGTAGAGAACCTCTCCCATCGGGGTGGGCTTGACCCCGATCGGGCTGCGCTCGAGAAGCGGACCGCCAACGCTCTCTTCCAAACGATCGATCGAAACGGACAATGCTGGCTGTGAAATCAGCAGCTCCTTGGCCGCCTTCTTGAGGCTCCCGCTCTCGATGACCGACGCGAAGTAAAGCAGTTTCTTGGGATCCAACTTCTACCTCCGATCCAACCGGACTCTCTTTTTGCTTTTTTGTCCGGAAAGGACACCCGCTCGGTGGCAAATTCCGATCGGCTTCTCCCGTCTGGCGGGGGTATAGCATAAATCTATATCCCCGATGAAGGGACACGTTGGTGAGATAGGGTCGCGGACCGAGCGGCCCCGGCCCCACGCCCCCCTTAAAGCGGCCGGGGCCTTTTGGTCCATCTAGCGCACGCGGGCTTCATCGCGCATCCTGGCGCCGTCTGCCTCGGGGCTGGCCTGAGCAGACCTTTCGCCCTGTGCTGCGGATTAGGTGCGCACCTCCAGACGGCACGGGGCCGACTGGTCCACTCAATGCGATCCTCGCCGTGGCTCAACAATCGCGCGTAAGTCCCGCTCTCGTGTAGCTCGAGCCAGCCGCGCTCGACCGCCATCTTGATGCCCGCACCGAACTCCGGGCCGGTGGCCTTCAGTGTGTAATCCCCCGACGCCCTCGGGCGTGTCGATGTGCTAATGGTGACGCTCTTAAGCGAGCAGCCCCGTGCACGGTCCTCGCTAGCAGCGGCGCTTCCTTATTTGGAAATGCCTGCTAAGCAATTGATATTACTAGAGGCGAATTCGACCATTTTTTCCAAACGCGGCTTGAAATCGTTGAATAATCAAACTGTTTTTGATTCCGCCATTCGGAGGTTCGATCCCTCCCGCCCCAGCCAGGGCAACGTCCTAAATTTCCTTCGATTTCCGCACCACGCTCGGCAATGCCAACGTCAAGACGCCCAAAGGGCAATTTCGACGGCGGGATGCGCTCAAACCGGACTATCGTTGAATGGCCTTGATCCATTTGGCCGATCTTAGCCCAGACTTCCCTACGATGGACTGGAGCGAGGGGTCAATGTTGTCAGTTGGTTAGAGGACCGCGTGTGCACGACGTGTGCACCGCGAGATCAAAGAAAATCTCACTCTAAGTAACATCAGCACACTCTTTCAGGCGTGTCTGAACGTCACTCCGAGTGATTTCTGGTGAAGCCGCACTTGCTGGGAGTTTGAGACACGGCGCGTTCGATCACTTGTGCCGGAATTTCGATCGAGGCTATCACGCTTCCTGTCGACGCATCACGGTAGCCAACCTGACGCGGTAAATGCGCGACGAATTTCCCGCAGTTGTTGAGCCATGGTCGCCTCCGGTACTCAACGTCCTTTGAAATATTCGTAACACCATCCGGGTGGGTGTCGAGAGCAAACCCGCCAGCGAGGATTCAACCAAGCGAGACCGCCTGCGCCACCATAAGGCCAGCACCCAGGATGCAGATTAGGCCGCCAAAAAGCTCAAAGACCGACGGCCCGGGGCGGCCCACCGCTAACAGCGCAAGGATGGTCGCAATGCCGAACCGAATGCCCTGTGGCGTGAGGCTATCCCACCCGATAATATCCCAGCCGATAACTGAAAGAAGAGTCATTTCCTGGCTCCTGTATTTGAAACCTTTGTTGCCCGGATTTCCGCGCACGCGTGGCGGGTGACAGCGTCGAAGGTGCGTCTGGCGGGGGCGACTGAGGCAGAGCGCGTCGAAAGATCGCAGCCGCCCGTGTAGGGCCCTATCGCCAGTCAAGGCTCGTTGACGATGCTCGGTGGAGAATACTTGGCATGGCTCTCGCCGTCCTCGGCGTAGCCACGCTCCCACGCGCCAGAGGCGAGAAAGCCCGCATAACTCAATCCTTCATCCCCGACAAGCCGAGTCGTCGGCCCGAGCCGCTGATTGAGAAGTAGCGTCGCAAAGCAGCGGAGCAGCTCTGATCTTGGCTCGTCCTGTTCAACCCACAGAAATTGCCCTATCTCGCTGACCTCGAGGAAGATATGTTGAAGCGCCGGCGCCGATATCACCGCAAGAAGCGCCGCCGGCGGCTGGCGGCACACCGCCGACGGTTGCGGTAGGACTGAAACAAAAGAGGCCGCCGACCAAGGCGGCCCAACTGCTGTCGCCACCGCTAGCAGGATAACGACTACGATGATGGCGATGCCTTCACCCCCAGGGTGCCCCTGAGCCGCAATAATTGGCCATTCCCTGACATGCAAATCTGCGAAACGCTTGAGCCCGACTTAACCGCAACCTTACGCCGGTGGACGATACGGATATGCGCACCGCGAACGGTCCGCCAGCTATGGGAAATTCTAATCCGAGCCATTTAACCTCCAAGGTTCAACGAACAGTAACGGTTGTCTCAGCAAGGTGTATTCCAACACACGCCCGGGATAGCCGATCCCAAGGTCAACGACCGTGATGCGCGTCACTGGAACTTCGGCCACATGACGAAGGTGCTTCTAAGCATCACCGCGGCGAGCAATGTGGCACCGAAGATCGCGACAGCAAGACATCCGCGCCGGGATTGAATGCGAATCGACGGTGGCGGGATAGGACGTCGCCGCCTTGCTCATTGCACCATATCTGGGGGCGCCATTGAGATCAGGCGGATAGGTGACCTTCATTGACAGCGGAAATTAGCCGCGGTCTTGCTGTAATGCTGATCGATTGGCTATAGAGATGAAGCACTAGACCGGTAAGGTAGCGGATGTGATCGGTCCTCTCGGTCCCGCACGCTCAGCTCCTCTATGCTGCACACGGCGACGCGTACAGGTTCTAGGGAATTCCGACGATTGCGAGCGATCAATAGGTCGAGCTGTGGTCGGTGCGGCTTCTCAACCACGAAAAGCCGGCGAACTATCGCGCCGCAAAGCAGCGAAGAACTACGCAGTTGTTTGATAAGAAACGAAAACGTTCCTGGCACTCGGCCGTTTATTTTGGGAACGAGCTCTGAAAGCTGAGGGTTGTTATGCGACGGAGGAAATTGCCATGCTTGTGTTTTGGTTGCCGATCATAATCTTCGAATCGATGCTTGAAGCAGACCTGAATCAGCGCAAAGCAGGCGATCCATCGGTGATCGAATAGTGAGGGTTCGAGTTACGCTCTGCAATATGTGATTGGGATCACGGCCCCAGCGCGTGACTTGTAAGAGTGTCTCGTCGAACAGTTGTTTGCGGTTCTTCGAGGAACACACTATGAGCATCGTGATTCAAAGACTTAATGGTTTGTGGCACCTCGTCGTCGGGTCGTGCCAGCTCCGAACTCCCTTCCTGGAGACTCAGGACCGGGAGCTGGTCGTTATGTACGCCCGCCGAGTTTACCCTGGCGCCAAAGTTTTCGAACGCGACTGATCCTAACAGCGACGCACTCGAGCGAATGTTGTCTCGTATTTGAGTGACCGGCAATTTCCCAGGAGAGGCCCCCTCTTGGCGGGGTTTGCGGGGCACAAATTTCAATCGGGAAATCTCATGGACACATCGCGAAGTGTCCAGACGAGATCAAGGAGCGACGCTCTCGCGCAATCGGCGGAGCTGGGACCGGAGCCGCTCGCAGCCCAATTCCTGCTCGAACTTGGTGATCGCCTCGAACGTAGGTTCAGCGCGCACGCTCAGCAACCGCGCCATGTCGCGGGTGCAAGCATCTTCCAAGCGGGCAGACTCGTTCAGTGCCTGCAGCTTCGGAGCGGCTTGCGGCGCCGCATTTCCGCCAGAAGGCGGAGCGGTATTGCTATCAATACTCTCAAACAGACGCTGTACTTGTGGACGGAGCCGCTTGCAGGTGACCTCGCGTTGGAAGTTGGTGATCTCGTCCGGCGCTGGATTGGCGCGCAGACGAGCCAGCCTCGCTTCGTCGCGGACACAGGGGTCCGTGATTTCGGGGGCGGGCTGCGCGGGAAGCGGCGGCTTGGGCAGGTCCGCCTTCGCAGCCGGTGGCGCGCTTGGCGGCGTTGGATTGATCACGGTCGGCTTCGGCGCGGCCGGCGCCAGAACTGGCGGAGGGGCCAGGGGCGGCGGTGCCGGCGCGACAATTGTTGCACCCAACTGCGGCACTAAGGAGATGGTTGCGCCGCCGAGAGAACCATAGATGAACGGCTCCTGCCGTCCACCGGTCATGGCGATAACCGCATCGCGGACACGACCAAGTGCGATACGAATGTCAACGCCGGGCTCGGCAAGGTATCTCAGCAGCGCGGTCGCATAGGGACTGTTCACGCCGTCGCCGTCGTAGGAAATCGAGCCGGCTTTTGCGGCGTAGGCCACCAGCGTATCGGCACTGACTTCATCAAGCCTCGCGAGCCCGCCTCTGGTCGGCGCGCGACTTGCGGATCGCAGCTTGGCCGCAAACGGGTTGTCGCGGCAGGCGTCGAGTAGTATCAAACGCAGGCGACGTACCGGTTGCAGCGCCCAGATGATGCGATCGATCGCGATAGCCTCGTCGTCGACGTCGTAGTCGTGGCTCAGCTTGGCATCCATCGGTATCAGATAATTCATGCCGCCGATCTCGATGCCGTGACCGGCGTAATAGACCACCGCCACATCGGCGTTCTCTGCAGTAATGAGAAACTCGCGCACAGTGCGCTTGAAGTCGACGACGCCGAGATCGTTGCGCGAAATGACGACGTCGAAACCGATAGATTTGAACAGCGCTGCGATCGCTTTGGAGTCGTTGCCGGTATTGGGTAGCGTCGGTGCGTTCGTATAGGCGGAGATTCCGACGACCAGCGCCACGCGACGCTCCGCTGCGGCCGCATCGGCGAACATCGCGCTGACGATGAGGCAGAGGACGTGGATCAAGAGCCGGCGCGGTTTCATTGCTGCATCAATATCCGTAACTCCGCGAGGGGCGATGGCGGTATTTGCGCTTTGCCGGCGGCTGGCCGTTCTCCGTCACGGTGACGTTGATGATGTCGGAGAACATCGCCGCATCGAGCGGCACGCGGGCGAAATCGGCGAACAGGAGGCGCAGTTTGTGCTGGCCGATCGGGAGCGTGATCTTCGCTTCGATCTGGCCAGCGCCGAAGTGCAGGTGGTTGAAGTAGTTCAGGAGCGGCTGGTCGAGCGAAGGCAACTCGGCATCGACAAGCAAACGATGATGGCAGGTGTTGGGTTTGTCGTAGCCCGCGGGCGCCACGCCCATGTTCAACAAACCGAATCGGATCACCGGTTCGGAGAAATATAGAAGCCGTTCTTGGGATAGATGAAACCGCGGCGCGACCGTCGCCTTGCCGGTCACGGCTGCTATGCAACATTGAATGTGACGTGTGCATACTCCCGATCGTTAGAGCCGACCGGAGATCACAAGATGAAATCCGCCGTCTTGTCTGTGAGTTTTCTCACAATCCGCAGATTCTTTAGAGAGGCCGCTGCACGATTCCGGGAGGCAAGAGCTTTACGTAGTCTTCCCAAATGTACCGTTTGGAGCAGCAGGCTGTTCAATTGTGTCCGGGCTGCGACGGAAGTCCCGTTGGACGAGTATCGCTCCGGCGAAGGCACGCCGGATGATTGCTGTCGTGATCGCATTCACCTCTGACGAAGAAGTATGAATGATGGCTCTGACAGCATGGCTGTCTCCCAGTGCGGCTTGCCGAGCACGAATGCGAACGGCAGAACGAAAATCTCGTCGCTGACATGCAGGGCCCACTGCCGCCATTCTTCCAGATTGGCGGCTACGACGAGGGATCGCATCCTGCGGGTGGCCTCCTCACACGCCTCGATCAGGTCGGATACGAATGTACCGCGACGATCCATCAGTACTCCCTTAGCGTTCGAGCAATGAAAATAGACCTGAGTCATGTACGCCTCCTTGCAACATCCGGGCGAGGAAGCTCGACCCTGCATGCCGGAGACATACTGCGCCGCAAAAGGGATTGTCCGTGATCATCCGCTACATGGTGCGGTTTGGGAGCCTCGCGGGGCTGTGATCGGTCCGGCCTCAACTCACATTCACGGACGAGGCATGGATCCAACGTCAGCGCTAGGCCGATGGCTGGGGCGTCAGCCGTGCTGCCCCGTCGTTAGCCGAACCTCGGCGGCAGCTGTCGTACCTGCGTCCCCTCGGCCGCGCCCGCCGTCGCTGGAACCGGGCGCATTGCCGTCGGAGATAGCAGCAAAACGCTGCATCATCTTGCAGTGCTTGGAAACGCGACATAGGGAAGAGGCTCGGAAGCCTGTCGATTAGTGGCGGGGCTGAATTGCCCCGCCAGTGACCTACAGAGGGCCGTACGAATTTCTATATTTATCGGCTAGTCTAGGTCGTTACTCCGCGGCCATAAATAGAGCCCACGGCCATTTCTGAGCGATGCAGCGGTGGCTTTAGGGTGGTTATGAACACCACGAAGCACAGCGCTCCGATTGCGAAGATGATAAGACTAAAAATGCAGTTTAGGTTCATCCGTGTTCCTCGCCGCCTTTTTGTCTGGGGCTGCATCATGCAGCCATGAACCCGATGATGAAGAGATTGACCCAAATCTTCCGTGACGGCGCTCACAATGTAGAGCCTCCTCTGCCTTCCCTGAGTCCCGCAGCGTCCATTTGCTTGGCTACTTCGCGATGGTGGCGCGGCTGCATGCCGTGTCGGACGGGATAGTGCTCTGCGACAGTCTTGGCAGCATGCGGGAAATGCCTTGTTACGCTCGACATCGGCGGCCCTCTGCGCTGGTCTTGGCTTACCCTTGCGCCTGCCGGCGGCGGCGGTCTTCGTTGCGTGCGATGGCCGCGAGTATGTCGAGCAGCATTCCCATCGAACACGTGGGCCGTGAGCAAGCCATTGCCGCCCGTGATTTCCGTCACAGATAGAAAAGCCACCCTTCAGTATGGTTCGAGCCACATGTTGTTGATTGCAACCCCTGAGGAGGAAATCTATGAGTGAAATGCGTGAACTGATCGATACGGACCTCGACGCTGTGTGTGGAGGGCATCACGGGCATCACGGGCATCATGGACATCACGGGCTTTTTAGCTTCGGCAATTTCGGCAATATCGTCAATTTCGGCAATATTTTCATACAGGAGAACATTGCCGTGCAGGTTGCTGTGGCTGTCGGCGCTAACGCCACCGCCGTCAATCTGCTCGGTGGTCAGCAGAACTCCGGCTTTATCAGCCGGGCAGCCGCAGTTTAGGCGAGTCGTGATCATGATTGATCTTGAAGAGATCGACTTGTCTGCGGCACCGGGCAGGGAAGACAGAGATTTGTGAGTGCCGTCACGGAAGATTCGGGTCGATCTCTTCATGGTGCGGTTCGCATGAACTAATGGAGCGAAGGTGACCCTGAACCACACTTTCAGTCTCATGACCTTCGCGCTCTTAGCGCTGTGCTTCGTTGCGTTCGTAGCCACCATAAAGCCGCAACCGTTGTATCACTCAGAAACGGCTATGGGTTCGATCTATGAGCGCGCCTTCAGCGCCGGAAGTTCTTGAATCGACCCGGCGGTCAGTCATGACGCCTCCAAGGCGCGCTGCACGGTGCTGGTGCCGACGCCGATCGTGCGGGTGATCGTGAGAATGCCCTTGCTTTCGCTGCGCAGCCGCCTGATGCGTCGTTGGAGCTCGACCCTGCTTCATCCCCCAGCGCTTCTCATCAGCGCTTCTGTGGCCGTCCTTGCGGCTGTCACGGCCTAGCTTCACGCCGTTTGCCTTGGCGCGTGCGAGGCCGGCGTTGACGCGCTCGACGACATGGCCTTCTCGACTTCGGCAAACAAGCCGCACATCTGGAACATCGTGCGCCCGAGGGGGGCGTGGTGTCGAGCGCCTGCTGGTGCAGGTACAGGTCGCACTTATTTCACGGCCTGGAGGTCGCCAGGAAGCCGACCAGATCCTGCAAGCTGCGGCCGAGGCGATCAACGCTCCAGGCCGTGATCATGTTGATCTAGCGGGCGGTGACATCCTTCAGCAGCCGATCGAAGCCAGGACGCTTGTTGTGGCCGTTGGAGCCGCTGACGTCGGCGTCCTCGTAGAGGCCGACGATCACCCAGCCCGAGCGCTTGGCGACCGCCTCCAGCTCGCGGCGCTGGTTCTCCGTGGTCTGTCCGTCAGTGCTGACACGCAGATAAATGCCGATACGCTTCATGGCTTGCTCCAACGTGGAGCTTTTTGATGCTCGCGAACAGCCCGTGAATTCAACGGGCGCCGGCGAAGTGGGGCGACTACGCCGAGCCATCGCCAATGGGGCCGGCAGCGGTCGCGCGGACGAAGAGGGTTGGGACAGCGGGACAGGCGCTGAGGAGGCCACCTGTCCCGCCGCGCTTACCGCGAACAGTAAACTGCTACGGTGCGCTAACTGCCGGATGACAACATATCGGCCTCTCCTCGACTGTGATGCACGGCACTGCGGCAAGTCAAGGCCGGAGCCGACTGTCGGTGATGGGATTCAGCGCCACGCGCTATGGGTCGAGCCCCCAACGCCCAGGGCAAGGACAATGACGACGTCGCGGCAACGCTGTCAGCGGTTGATGGGATCGAGGCTGCTGTCGTGGGTAGTAGGTCGGCGCAAGGGCTTAGGCGGAGGTTTGGGCGTTTGGGCTGCTTACGCGATGATTGAATTCCCGGTGACCGGGATGATGTAGGGCTGCCGGGCACGCGACCAGTTCGTTCGGTCCGGCGAACTGGTCGCGAACTACGAGGCAGAGGCGCAAGGAGGTATCAACCTGAGTGCCCCTGGTCACAGTCTGCGCTAGATTGAGTGCGGTAATGCAGCGTCAATGATCAGAAGTCCGGCGGATGTACCCGAGCCTGCTGATCCTCGAGAAGCCCCGACGTGCATCGTCGGGGCCTTTATTTTGGGTGCAATCATCAGCACGCAATGTCGGCTCTTGGACGCGAAGCATAATCATATGCTTGATCCGAGCCTTACCGGCAATGACCCGAACCTGGCATCTTGTGGCCGACTTCCAAGCGCTATCGGTGCCATTCGCAATCGTCGGATTTCCCTCGCTGTCGTTTGCAAATCCTGACGGGGCCGCTAGACATGTCGAAGTGCCAGCGACGGCATAGGTGCCTTTCAGATTGTCGCCAGCAAAAGCCGAAACCGACATATTGGCGAAGATCAATACCATTGCGATTTTGTAATCGTGTCTCATGGCATTCCCTCCTGTTGCGCGATTTCAATTCAGGCGATGGCCCCCTCAATTCGAGCAAGCGTTGCCCTAGGACAGTCCCCTGCGTCGGTGGGACACCCACGAAAGATGGCACAACAATCATACGTTGATGTCAGCTGAACAAGCGGCGGTAATGTGCGCACGCGCGTCATCACGCCACCTGTTGGGCTGACGGGCGCTGGTATTACGCAACTGGTAGCGGCATTTGCCGCATCGACATGCTTTCCGGCGGCGCGACAGGGACTGGATCAATCCCCGTTAGGCGTGAGCACCCTGGTCGGCCAAGTCGCCATAGGCGCGTCTTCGAATGATCCGGGATCAGCTTGTCGTCCGAGAGCCGCTGTAGGGCGCCACGTGAAAAATCCGTCCTCGGGCATCTACACGAGCAGTGAGGCACTGGCTCGCTTCGAGCCAGATGTTGTTCACAGATACAAAACTCTTTGGATAAATCATCATGATTCGTGAACTCATCGATACGGACCTCGAGGCGGTGGCTGGCGGTACTACCAACGTTGCTTCAATCTCGATCCCGACGTTGACCCAGACTCTTCTTCAGAATAACTCGCTCAACCAGACCGGTGTTGCTCTCGGCGGCTCCGTTGTCCAGGTGGCCGGCCCTCAGACGAACACCGGGGTCCAGGCTGGATCCATCAGCTAAGTCGGCAATGCCCGCGCACTCCACGGGCTGCTTCTCCCGAGGGGTGCGCGGATACTCTCAATCGAGAATTCTCACGGACACAAGAACCCTCGCGCAATGAACTACGGGAAGAGGTCTCGACACGGTGTCGATGCCCGGCAGCCACACAATTGATCTTGCTCTTTCAAGGACGCGCTTTCGTTCGCTACAATCCCAGTCGTAAGACTGTGATGCTGCACATGATGCTTGCGGATGATCGCCCGCCCCGCCGTTAGACTAGCGATGACCGGGTTCAAGCAACTGCCGCTTGGCAAAATCCGCAAACGGACCCGGAACGCTCATGAGCTCTGCGTAGCTTCCAGTTTGCACGACTTTGCCGCGCGAGAGCATGACAATACGATCTGCATTGCGCACGGTGCTGAGGCGATGCGCAATCACAATCCGCGTGATGCTCAATCGTTCCAGCGAGGTGCCGATGATGCTCTGGGTTTGGTTGTCGAGCGCGCTGGTTGCCTCATCAAACAGAAGAATCCGTGGTGAGCGCGCAAGAGCCCGGGCGATCAATAGCCGCTGCCGCTGACCGCCCGACAGCGTATTCACGCCTTCCGCAACCAGCGTATGCATTCCCATCGGCATCTGCGCGATGTCGGCATCCAGCGCCGCCAATCGGGCGGCCTCCCACGCCTTCTCCAGCGGCAAATCAACGCCGCCGCAAATGTTTTCGTAAAGGCTTCCGGTTGCGAGCTTGGTATCTTGCAGCACCACCCCAAGCTGCCGGCGCACGGCGCTGATGTCGAGCGTGTTGAGCGCCTTGCCGTCGAAAAACACCGTGCCGGCTTCTGCGCGCTCAAAACCGAGCAGCAAACGAAAGAGCGACGATTTCCCGCTACCTGAGGGACCGACGACTGCGACGTAGTCACCCGTCGCAATGCTTAGGCTGACGTCATCCAGGACCTTCGGCCCGCCTTGCATATAGCGGAAGACGACGCCGGAAAGTTCGATCTCTCCGGATAGCTCTCCGGGCGATCGCCGTTCCTCAGAGATCTCGGCAGGGGTCGAAATTACGGGCTTCAGTCGGCTGAGGTGAGGAATCGTCACCAGTGATTCGCTGACGCTTGAGGCCCAACTACCTATCGCGGCCGTGGCCTGTCCGAACGCTGCCAGAAAGGCGAGGAATGCGCCGAGATCGAGCAGGACGTGACTGTTTGTGTAGGAGGCAAGCGCATAGATGCTCAAGGTCGCCAGCATCGAAAAGGCGGTATCAAAGGTGCTCAGCGCGTTGGCCGCTTGCTGCGAGGCGATGAAATAGCGCCTCTGTACGGCAAATTGTTGCGACCATCGCGCTAACGCGCGCGCCGTTGCGCCGGCCACGCGCAGCTTGCCGACGCCCGCAATCAATTGTAGCACAAAGCCGCTGGCCTTGCCTTGCAGGTTGAAATGTTTAGTTTCGTAGTAGAGCCGCACGGCGCTCGTGGCAAGAATTGCAGCCGCTCTGATCAGCGTGAGCAGCAGTGCAATGCTGCCCAGTCGGAGGTCATAGTAGAGCATCAGCCCAATGCTGAAGAAAGAAAAGAACGAGGCCGTAAAGCCGCCCAGCACACGTCCGGTGAAGATCCGGCGAGTGGCGTCGATGCCCATGGCGCGATCGACCAAATCGCCGCTTGTATATTCGCGAAACAGAGAGGTGGGCAGGCGCAGCAATCGGTCGATCACCGCGGCCTGCAGCTTATAGTCGAGCAGACCTTCGAGCCTTAACGTGACCCGTCCTAGCATCATCTGCAAACTTGCCATCGCCACAGCGGTGACCGTCAGCGCTAGCGCACAAACAGCGAGCTGATCGATCTCGGTGCGAGGGATAACCGAATTGACCAGGACATTGGTGAGCAGTGGCGGGATCAGCGACAGTAGCCCGATTGCCATAACAGCCAACGCGATGCGCGCGATGCTGCTGGAAACGCCTCGCATCGCAAAGGCGAGCAGATCGCGATATTGGAGCGGGCGGAACGGCAACACTGGATAGAAAGTGATGGCCTCCGGCTTGAGCTCGCCGGCAACGGAGCGATCGACCAAGCGATGTCTTCCGCCCTTTGGGTCGAACACCGTGTAGGTGTTCGCCCGCTTGCGCACCAGAGCCACTGGACTACGTTCCTCTCCATGCCAACCGAGGAGCGGTCCAGCATCGGTCTTCCACCAGACATCGCGCAGGAGCACACGGCGGATCCGCAATTGGGCTGTGCGAGCGATCTCCAGAATGTCGCTGAAGGCCTGTCTTGTAGGTTGAGCGCGCTGCGAAAGCCTAACCGGTATTCCCAGTTCTTCTCCGACAACGCGGCAACTGCGAAGCAGCGGGTCTGTCGGGTCCCATTCGGATTGCGTACGATCGGCTTTTCTGACCACGACATCAGAGAGCCGCTCAAACGAGTCGAGCGTTTGCGACACAATGAGTTCGCCACGGCGGACCAAGCGTTCCCGCTCTCGAATGACGCCCTCTGCGAGGCCGCGCTCGAGATGGGCAATAACAGCCACCTGGAATCGATCAATCGCGGACCAGAGAACCAAGGAATCTGGCGGGTTCGGGTCGAGACGCAATTTGCACCCTTGCTCGCCGGCTTCCACCCACATCCCACCAGTCAAAGGGAAGGGTGGCTGTCCGGGAGCGAAGCTCGAGCCGACGTTCATGACCTTTGCTGTCCCGGTTTCGAGGTGTGCCCACAGGAGGTCCCGCATCGGACCGCGACGGCGCTCGCCCGAGTGCAGTTCAATCGCCTCACCGCTCACCAGCTCGGAAATGGCTTCGTTTGGCGCCGAGCGGACCATGAACGTCGCCAATTGGGCAATCCAGCCAGACACAGGACCAAAGGACGCCGCCCTGCGCGGCACCTCCAAAAGCTCAGTTCCGGGGGGGCCGACGGCGATGATTTGCAACCGGCTACCCGAGGTCTCGCAGGCATTGTGGAGGTCCAGAATGCATTCGCCGTTTTCGACTCGAAACAAATGCTGGCGCGTGCCTGACGGCTGGACTGCAAACAAATCGACGTGACCGGCTGCCACTTGAAGAACGTGCTCTTGGTCGCTGAGAAGCATCGGGCGCCGCGCATCGAGCGCGGTCCGGTGTAACAGACCGATCGGCACCTCGCGTTGATGCCCAACGAAATCCTCCGTGACAAATCGATCGGTCATTCGCGCGCCACCAACTTGGCATAGGAGGCCTGAAGCGCAAGAAGCTCTTCATGCGTTCCGCGCTCAACGATGCGCCCGCGTTCGAGCACGATGATTTCGTCGCAATCGCGTATCGTGCTCAAGCGGTGGGCGATGATGATGCAGCTGCAACCTCTGCGCCGCAGGTTGTCGTCGATGGATTTTTCCGTGATCGGATCGAGTGCAGCAGTTGCTTCATCCAGGACAAGGATCGAGGGATTGCAAACCAGAGCTCGGGCGATTTCGATGCGCTGACGCTGGCCGCCGCTGAAGTTCGTACCGCCTTCGTTGACGTGGCAGTCATAATTGCCTGGTCTGATCGCAAGGTCTTGATGAATCAGCGCGTCCTTGGCCGCCGTCAACAGATGGCGCTCGTCGGTTGTTGAATCCCAGAGCGTCAAATTGTCTCGCGCGGTTCCCTCAAACAGAAAGACGTCCTGGTCGACGTAGGCGACGGAGTTCGCAAAAACGTCCGCAGGGACGTCCGTCAGCCTACATCCGTCAAAACGAATCTCGCCGGACCAGGGTTTGTACAATCCGCAGATCAGCTTGCCGAGGGTTGATTTTCCGCTGCCCGACACGCCAACGAGTGCCACGCGTGAACCGGCAGGGATCACCAGCGAAAGATCCGCCAAAAGCGGCGGCTCGAGCACCGAATAGCCGAAGCTGATGTTGTGAAGTTCGAGTCGGCCGGTAAGCTTGGGCGGCAAGGCATCCGCATGTGCCGGCGGTTGCGGCGCTAGCGGGTACCGGTAGACATCCTCGAGCCGTTCGAGCGCTCCCTTGATGGTTTGCAGGCCGCCGAAATAATTAACGAGGTTGACGAAAGGCTCGGAGAAACTCAATGCTAAGGATTGGAAGGCCACGAGGCTTCCCAGTGTCAGGGAGCCCTGAATAACCCGCAAGCCTCCGACACCAAGAATCGCTGCGATCATGAGGCCCGAGAGCAGGGTCGGGACCATGTCCAATATGATGGCGGAGGCGCCGATCCTCTGTTCGGCGTTGAGGGTTTTGGCTTGAAGACCGGCCCACCGGCCGAAGGCGTCGTCCTCCAATCCACTTGCTTTGATGGTTTCGATGGTCCGCACCATGCTCACGGTCGCCCCGAGCAGCTTTCCCTGATCGAGCGCCAGCCGATAGCTCAGTTCCTGGCGGCGTGAAGCGACAAGCCGCAGGAGAAGAACATTTACCAAAGAGATTGCGACGCAAAGCGCGGTCAGGCTAACGTCGTAGACGGCCATGGCCGCGGCGAACAAGACCACCGACATCAGGCTGAGCGCATTGGCGGCAATGCCGCTTGAAAGCAGCCGGGCGATCTGTTCGTTGGCTGCAATACGGCCTGCAATGTCGCCGGCGTGGCGTTGGGTGAAGAATTCCAGCGGCAGCGTCATAAGACGCCATAGAAAGCGGCTGGTCATCACGACGGCGAGCTTGGTCTGCAGCCGCAATAGCAGCGATTGGCGTATGGTGGTCAGAACGGCCCGGAAGGCGGCCGTCAGCGCCATGCCGATCAGGAGCGGCACAAGCCAGCTGCGCGTGTGCTGGATCAAAATTTCATCAACAAATATTTTTGAAAATCCTGCGGCAACAATATTGGGCAGGACCGCGACGATGCTGACAACAACTAGCAGGGCCACCGCCTCCTTTGATTGGCGCAGCTCCCGCATGAGCAGGCTTATGCCCTTCGGTTTGCTGCCAACCTTCTCGAAGCTTTCGCCCCGTTCAAACACCAGGACAACGCCGGTGAACGCGAGATCAAGCTCGACCAGATCGATCCGCCGACGCCCGCTCGCGGGGTCATTTATGTAGGCGCGCTTTCTATCAATTCCTTCCAGGACCACGAAATGGTTGAAGTTCCAGTGAATGATGCAAGGCGTCGGAAGCTCGGCAAGTGCCGGAGGTTCGACGCTGTAGCCCTTCGCCGTCAGGCCGTATCGGCGCGCCGCTCTGATGATATTGCTCGCCTTGCTGCCGTCGCGCGATACGCCGCATGCGACACGAAGCTGCTCCAACGGAATCCACGCACCGTAGTAGCCGAGAATGATGCCAAGCGCCGCCGCACCGCATTCGACGGCTTCCATCTGCAGGATCATCGGTGTCCGCCGGGTGCGTCGGCGTGGCAACCAGCTCGCCATGCGGCTGACGTAAGATTTGGGCCGACCGCGCTCGCTGATTGGCTGCTTTGGAGAAGGCTTATCCATCAATTCCCGTGAGGTGCTTGAGCAGGGGTATCACCAGATCGAGGGGGCGCTGCCGGCGTGTTGTGATCTCGGCCCGCGCCAACGTTCCGCTCGTGAGATGAATGTTCGGCCCGTTGCCAACGGCCCATCGATAACCGGTTGGAGTGGAGGCGTCTTCATAGAGCGCAACCGTCGCGGCGTAGGGTGCACCGTCGTGCGAGAAGCGTGAAACCAGGCTTTCGTTATGCAGCAGCGCGGCCATGCCTTGCGGCGTCATCGGGAAATCAGAGATGCTGATCACGTTGCCCAGCATCATGCCAAATTCCTCGCGCTTCACCGTGCTCGGCTCGAGTTGCACCTGCATGCCAGGCTTAACTTGTTTGCCCCGTTCCGCGGGAACATAGACGACGGCTTGGAGCTTGGCGCCTTCGCTTTCGATCGCAATCACCGGTGTGCCGATGGCTAGCACCGAACCGGGCGAAATCTTCACTTCCAAAACCCGCCCGTCCATCGGGCTGATCACTTGGGTGTTCTGGCTCAGCTGTTCGGCTGCGGCATTCATTTGCCGCCGGGCCTCGTTGAGGGCAAACTCGGACTGCTGAATTTCACGCCCGCGATCCGTTTCCAGATCCGTCTTCTGCGACCGCAACTTTAAAATCTCGTTTTGGGCGTCAGTAAGACGCTGTTGCGCATCGGTCAGCTCCTGGCGTCGCTCTTCCAGATTGCGCCGCGTCGTGTATCCCTTGGCCAGCAGATCCTCCAGGTTCTTGACGTCGACGGTGAGATACCCGATGCGCTGGCTCGTTGCCTTGATCACCTGTTGCAAGGCGATTTCAAGTTTTGCAAAGTTCTGGCTCTTGGCGGCGAGTTCGCTTTCAGCTTTCGACACCCGGTCGGCGTGCTCCCGCTCGCGTTCATGAAAGACCTCGGTGGCTGCGTTGTGCTTTTGCTGAATCTCGGTTTGAACGATCTGGGCGATGGGCTGATCCTTACTGACGTGATCGCCCACCGTGACTGCGACCGACTGCAGCCGTCCGGCAGCGGCCGATACGGCGTCGACGACCTTACCGCCACTGCCGATCAGGATTCCGTCGCCCGAGACGCGAGTGGGCACGCGCCCGAAAATGCCCCACAGCACGGCCGCCACAAGCGCAATGCACAGCACAAGGGTAAGAATCCAGTCAGCGGGCTTGGTGATAACAACGAGATGATCGAGCTGCTCGGGAGACGCAGCCCGGTCTAGGGCCGCGGTGCGAAACGCCCGTTGCGGCCCGTCGGTCATGCTCGTATGCTCCGGCTTTGGGAGCGGTTCAGACGCCGACATGTCTGCACGCAAAGCAAGTGTGAACTGAAGTCGACGATGGCCGATCTTTGCACAGAAACAATCATCTAACAATAAGGGGTGGCAGGGAAGGACCAATTGGGATGCACGGCCTGATCACGAGATTTTCGTTCCCAGCGCGAGCGCACCGAAAGATGCTGGCGGCAAGCTTGGGGCTTGGGCTGTTCCTACCCAGTGTGTGCTGTGCGGGCGTCCTGTCCGAGAGCGATTTCAGGCAGGCGGAGAGCCTTAGGCCGCTCTTTGCCAACCTCATGAATGACCTTGTCGCAACCGTAAAGCGCCCCGATGTTTCCAGCGAGGACGCCGACTGTGTCAACTCGACTCTCCGGGAACTTCTTCAGATCTCCGACGAACTAGCAAGCTACGAGTACCTGATCACGATGGAGAAAGATCTGACCGACTTTGGCGACAAAAATCCAATGCGGGATATCGTCAAGTTTGCCGTCGACACGAGCAGCACGATCCTGATCAGCGAAAGAAGACGGTTAGTTCAGATATCCGAGCGGTGTACCAAATATCCGTTGGGGCAAGGCAAGACTCAGCAGGCCCTAACCATCATCGACACGACGACAGGCATATTGGCCTCCATTCGAGCTCGCCTTTGACATGGGCGAATAAAGCCGCCGCGCAGTAAGCGACTCCCGCGTCCGGAGATGACAGCGAAGGACTATTTGCTGATCCTAGTGGACGACGGAGCGCGCCCAGATCAGCGAGTGAGTAGCAGAGCACCATCGAGAACACCTTGGTGGCGCTTTTGTAAACCGGCGGCTCCTGACCGACAGACCTTGGCGATCAAAATCCAGGATCGTGACAGGTTCCCCAAGTTTGATCACCGCGCTCTCCCTCCGGCCTGCGGCGTCAACGTCTCGGCGCTGGCCGACCATCCCGGGTATGCCGTGGACGGTCGGTCGTCACGAAAATTGGAATTTCAAACGTCACAAGTGGGGAGAATTACTCCACAATGATCAGGCCGGTCTGCCTGCTTTGATCGGCGGCCCCGGGCTCCCGCGCGATACTTATTGGAGATGTTCCGTCGGGTTTGGCCCGCTTGCCACCACTGGGAGCGGGAGTATATTTTCTCGATGGCTGTCAGCTCGCCCGATCTGAAAGCGTTTTTGCTTGCCACACCTTTCTTCGGTGGACTCTCAGACGGGAGTTGCGATCTCTTGGTCTCAATGCTGGTCGAGCGCCGCTTCGACGTCGGTGCCACTATCGTGGCGGAAGGAGAACCGGGCCGCTCAATGTTCGTTGTTCACTCCGGCGAGCTCGTGGTGAGCAAGCTCGGCGGCTCGGGGCGCATAATTCGCATGGCGAGTCTTGGGCCGGGTGACTTTTTTGGCGAAATGACGCTTATCGAGATGCAGAACAGATCAGCGACCATCGTCGCGCAGAGCCCAACCCTCCTGTACGAGCTCACGGCTCGACAACTCTACGCGTACTACAAGGCCGACATCTACGCGTATGTGATGGTGATGCAGAATATCAACCGCGAGCTTTGTCGGCGGCTTCGCCGCGCCGACAATCGCATTGCGGAGCTGCAGAGCTTCACGCGAGTCAATGACGAAGTGACGTTTATGTCCGGTTTCGGTGCGCGGGGGACTTCAATGTGAGCCGGCTGCCCACCATCGGATCAACAACAGCGACAGCAACAACATGATCTGGGCGCCGGCGGCGGTGAATGTGACGAAGCGCTCAAACGATAAGGGGCCCCTTTTCGAGGACCCCCTATCTCCGACACTCTCGTAGCGGCTACCGGTCCGGTCAGGACAACCCGAGACTTGACGCCTTTCCCGCAGAACGTTGACCACTATTGGGCGACCACAAGAAAGGTCTTACTCGGGTCCAAAAGGAACTGCCCCCGGACTGCCAGCGTTATTCGCCACCTCTGGCTGGGCGTGAACAGGTGTACAACTTTGATGATGCAATGCCAAAGCGAAATCCAACGGCCGCGTCGCGGTTGCGGTTCCTTTCATTTGGCTGGCGAGACCATCCAGCCTTGCGTGGTGAGAGGCGTACCGCTGAAGCTTGGCCTCTCGCTGTGATCTCCGTCACTCAAATCTGGGCGCAATCAACGGGCTCTCCGGCGGCTGCTGCGTTTCCTCAGTCGGGTCGTCGTCCTCGCGTTCGCATTCGTCCATTTCGAGGTCTCACCGCTACCCATTGCCCGGCGCACCTGATCAAGCATGCGATCTAACTGCCGAGGCTCGGCCCATCCGGTAACTGTGCATACCCGGCAGTTTGGGACCAAATTTGGGGCCAAAAAAGCCCGCCGACAACATTACCAGCGGGCTCAGTTGGCGGGGATGATCCAACTTGTGCAACCGGGCATCGAGCCAAATTGCCGAATGACCAAGTCTGCCGTGAACGGACATCAGGCTCACCCAGCAGAGGGACCGCCAAGGCATAATCAACGCGTCTGCCGAGCTTGCACAGCGCGCAGAGCGGATGGTTTGCAGGCTTGGCTGGCTTTAGACCCAGCCGCGCTCCTGGCTGAACTTGTACCAGCGCTTGGCGGATCATAAAAATCGGAATTGGCGCCGAGCGTCGCCAGGAACGCGGCCTTGTAGTCCGGCGCCCGTCCCAGCCAGCCATAGGTGATTTTGGCCCATTCGGCGATCGCCTCGCGTCCGGCAATCATGTCGTCCACGGTTTTCGGCGCTTTGAAGAAGGCGTGTGTCATGCCGCCATTGCCGGTTCCGGTCGGCAGCAGCAGCTTGTGCTTGCGCTTGTCGTCGTGCAGCGCGTCGTAGAGGCGCACGACCATGCGTGCGGTGTTGCGGAAGGCCGGGTGCGTGGTGACGTCCTTCACCCGCTCGCCATAGATGTAGACGGTGCGGTCGTCGCGCAGCAAGTCCCGGTACTCCGCACCGGTTTGCGGGCGGGTGACTTTGACGTTGCCGATGTGCTCCGGCGCAATGTCCAACGCCGCATGAGTGGTGGCGCGTCAACCACTTCGAGTTAAAGTTTGCAATTTGCGCACGCGCATTCCCTTACGCAGTGTGCGGAAGTCCATGAAACCATGCTGTCCGCCTGGCGCGCAAGCCTCGATACCCACCAAGCAGGGCGGCAGCTTCTGGAAAAATGCCACGACCTGCTGGCGCCTTAACTGACGGCGGATGACCACCTGGCCGGCTGTATCAACGCCATGCACTTGAAAGAGCGGCTTGGCGATATTCAGGCCGATTATCGAAATTGACCGCATAGGCTGCTCCTCCGAATCGTGGAAGCCTCAAACGGCGCCCACTCCTTGGCACTCTCGAGCCGTCCACAGCATCAGAAGCGGACGTCAGCACCAAGTATTGAGGTCCACCTTTCTCGACGAACGCAACCCAATTAACTCTCGAGAACCAAATTCTTGGTGACGAGCTGGGGTTGCAGGCGTTTTTGTACCAATCTAAACGCGCTACAAGTATCGGCCGTGAATGTCGATGGTCGAACGCACACCGATATGACAATAATTTGCGGCTAACCACTCCTCAGCGCAGGTACGGCCCACGTCGCGCAGATAGGTGAGAAACTCCCAGTCTGCATTAAACTTGGAGGCGACGCCGAGGTCCTTCATGAACGATTCCGCCTCTATGGCATGAATCAGCATCGTCTTTATCTCGTCGCGCAGCGCGCCTCTGCTGACGAGCTTGTTGGCGAAGGCAATTGCTCGCATCTCGCGCATCAAAGACGAATTGAAGCTAATTTCGTTCAATCGGTTTAATATATCGCTCGCCGTGCGAGGAATCTCCCCACGCACAATTGGATTGATGTGAATAACGATGACGTCTGTGGATTGGCAGCCATAGATCAGCGGGAAGATAGCTGGGTTGCCCATGTAGCCGCCATCCCAATAGGGTTCGCCATCGATTTCAATAGCCTGAAAGAGCTGCGGAAGGCACCCGGAAGCGAGAACGGCCGAGACGGTGAGCTCATGGTTCTCAAAGATCTTCACCTTTCCAGTACGGACGTTTGTCGCACAAAGGAACAGCTTGACGACATTCTCCCTGCGCAGTCGCTCGAAATCGACGGTCTTCTCGAGCACGTCACGCAATGGGTTGTAGTTCAACGGGTTAAACTGATAGGGTGACAACAGTCGTGTCATCATGTCGAAGAACATGAAGGCTGGCGATCTCTCGATCCAACGATTTTGCGACAGACGATCGAGAATGGAGGGCTGCAGCGGTCCCCAGGCCGCAGCTTCGCTGATCCGGCGCCAATATTCGGCGAGAGTGAGTTTTGCGCCTTCGCGACCGCCTATCGTCAGGCCGTAAGCCAAGATCGTGCCGTTCATAGCGCCAGCGCTGGTAGCGCAGATCCCTTCGAACGACACCCGGTCATCTTCGAGCAGGCGATCCAAAACGCCCCAGGTGAAGGCGCCGTGCGCACCGCCACCCTGTAAGGCAAGGTTGACCGTCTTGCTTGCCGTACGCATCAGCGCTTACCGACCACGCTGTGCGCCACCGCTACTCCGCCTAGCAGCGTAATGAACTCGCGGCGTTTCACTGCGCATTCCCTCCACTTCGTGCGAGTGAAAGGATATCACACGTCGATACGGCAGGAGACGGTCCGGTGCGAGATTTCGGGCCGGGCTATGACGCTCTGGGTCATTCTCGACCGAGTCAGCCGGTCTTGCCTGCTAGTTGATGTCCGCTTTACCTGAAAACGACCTTACGCGCTCGCGAAACAACGCGAAGGGACACAAGCGAAAGCGGGCACCAAGGTTGCAGCGTCGCAATGGCAGGATAGGTTCGCGATCTATGTTGCAGTGCTTCTATGAATGCAGTGCGAAGAGCTGGTGCGCTGACCCTTATATTCTAGCCGACAGGGCGACCCGGCATTAACATTGGAGGTGCAGTCGAACCGGATGTCGCCAATGAATGAAGCGAGCGCGACATTTGCATGGTGGAACGTATCTGAGGACTTCGCTCTGTTCAGAACGCTCAGTTCAGAACAGCGGATGACGGCTCTGAACGCAATGGTTCGCCTGGATCTGGTGCGGGGAGAAAGGCTGGTTGCCCAAGGTGGCCCCTCGGACTCGTTGTTTTTGGTGCTGCACGGTGCGCTAGCCGTGTGCCGAAATGGCGAACTCGAACCTCTCGCCGAGCTCCGTTCCGGTGAATTGGTTGGTGAAATCGGCTTCTTCGCAAATGTCCCGCGCACTGCCAATGTAATTGCAATCCGCGACACCAGCGTGCTCGTGTTGACACGTACGGCCTACCAGAAGCTTGCCAGGGACGCCCCTGCCATTGTTGAGGCAGTACTTGCAGCGCTCGCGCTCCGCTTTGGCAAGGAGACCGCGCGCCTCGCGCCGCTTCGCGCGTCGCCAAAGGCCAGAACGGTGGCCCTAATCGAAGGTGGACGCGAGCTGTTGCCTGGCGCCTTTGATCGTCGAATCCGCGATGGGCTCGCCGCCACCGATGCGGAGGTCGTTGATGCCGCCCGCATCAACTCCAAGTTTCCCGGTCGAGCCCCGGATGCGCCCGATGTCGCTGAATGGCTTAACAGACTCGAACACACCGCGCCACTCGTAGTTTACCTCGGAGATCACGATGACAATGCCTGGACACGCAAGGCTATCCGTCAGGCCGACATGGTTGTGTTCGGGTGCCGTGGCGATGCGCCGGTCGGACCCTTGACGGATGTCGAGGCTTTTGCCTGCGAGGTTCACCCAAGGTCGGCGCGACGCCTCGTTCGCGTTCATGATCGACGGAGCAGTCAGGTCAGCGGAACCACGGCCTGGCTTGCTCGGCTGCCCTCCTTCATGCATCACCATGTCGCGCTGGAAGATCAGGTTGATTTCGACAGTCTGATCCGCTTCCTGTCGGGTCGCGCGATTGGATACGTCGCCGGCGGCGGCGGAAGCCTTGGATCGGCGCATGTGGGGGTCTACAAGGCCTTCTGCGAGCTTGGCGTAGTATTCGATATCTTTATCGGCACTAGTGTCGGCTCTGCCATGGCGGCCGGATTTGCGAAAAACCTCGAAGCCGAGGATCTTGAGCGCGGCACGCACGATATTTTCGTCAAGAGTCGCAGCTTCCGGCGGCCAACCTGGCCGCGTTACGCCTTGCTGGATCATAAGGCGTTCGATCGGGCGCTCGCCCGTCAATTGGGCCACGACTGCCGGATCGAGGATTGTTGGCGACCTTTCGCGGCAGTCGCAACCAATCTTTCGACCCATAATTTGGAATTAATTCGCTCGGGACCGCTGTGGCAGGCGGTGCGTGCCTCGAGCGCAATTCCTGGATTATTGTCGCCGTTCTACACGCCGGAAGGTGCGATGCTTGTCGATGGATGCCTGATCGATAATGTTCCGCTGGCACCGATGCATCAACTAAAGAGTGGCCCCAATCTGGTTGTGCATTTCGGCGAGCCGGCTGCTGAGCTGTTTGATGTCGCGTATGATGCGTTGCCGGGACGACTTGAGCTGGTCGCGGCAATGCTGATGCCGTTTCGTAAGAAGCTGCTTCCTGCCGCGCCGAGTGCCGTCAATGTGCTGTGGCGAAGCCTCGTGGCGCATCAGCGCTACGATACGTTGCCGACGGGACCACTCGATCTGGTAATACGCCCGCCCTGTCCGATCGGGGTAGATGTGACGGACTTCGACCGCCATACTGAGATTTTTCAGGCGTCTTACCTTTGGGCTCGACAAGCTATCGTGGCGCTGCAAGCAGAGGGCAACCCGGCAATGGCCGCCATCCTCGCTGCCGGAAAACCGGCAATGCGAGGTGCGGTGCTCGTCGAGTCTCGTCAGTAGCGCTCATCCAGTTGAGCTACGGGTGCGTTTCGCTGTTCATTTCGCCGATTGGCCGCGCCTCGGGATTGACCTGAGATATTGATCAGGCCCAATGTCCGGGTCAGGGACAATCGCGTCGTTATGACACTGTGACCGCGACTTCCGGTCTAGCCTAATGAGCAGACATTGTCGACGCTCGGGGTATGTCTCAAACGGGGCGACTTCCGGACTCGTGCTCCGCAAACAAGAACTTACTCGATGCTGGCCATTGAACGGTCCCAGTCAGTAACCGCAGCGGTCGTGGTTAAGCGGTTCAAAGCGTCTAGGGAGGCTGCTTTCCACCCTAAGCTCCCCTGCGATCCTGGTTACCAATCACGCAGCGCCATGCCGCCAGGCACTCTGCCGGACGCTGGTTCATCTACTCGGCGAGCTGTGGCGCGCCCATCAGACAGGACTGCATCGAAATGTGGGCGAAGTCCGAGGTGGTGACGATCTGTTCGTGGCAATCTATCGGAGAAGAGAGACTGCAGAGCACGGCGATGACCTTGATCACGACAGGGGACCCCCGTCGCTGCGATGGGCTTTTGTGCCGCTGACCGTATGACTTATCGATGCCTTGTCATGCTGCTCCCTGACCGGATCAGCCGCCGGGAAGATGCTGTCATATATCGCGAGGGCTTCTCGAACTAAGCGGGCTTGCTCGCGCTCAGACTTTGAGACAAATCGAATAATCTCGCCCATATTGAATGCTCCTGCTACTATCAAGAGGGACCATACCCTTTATGCGAAGAATAGGCGCGGCCTTGCTATTCAATCTGTGCTGCGTCTCACCATCCGCAGCGTGCTTTGAAAGACTTCGGGGAACTTCAATTTACTAAACGAGCTTACTGATCGCGAACGCAGCAACGAGAAACACGCCGATAATCAATGCTGGCATGACGTGATCTTCCTCCCCTCTCATGTGAACAACATCTGGCTCGAAGCGAGCCAGTGCCTCACTGCTCGTGTAGATGCCTGAGGACGGATTTTTTATCTGTGAGAGAAATCACGTGGCGCCCTACAGCGGCGTCGGACGTCAAGCTGATCCCGGATCATTCGAAGACGCGCCTGTGGGCGACTTGGCCGACCAGGGTGCTCACGCCTAACGGGGATTGATCCAGTCC